>JAYUHJ010000177.1:0-2011 GCA_043767065.1 Hyphomicrobiales bacterium
GCCTTCGGTTCGGTATGGCCGATCCTGCTTGGCGCGATCCATGGATTCAAGTCGGTTGATTCAAGGCTTGTGGAGGTGGCGCGCCTGCTGCGCCTTTCAAGCTGGGATCGCGCCCTCAAGATTCAGTTGCCCAATGCGCTGCCCGACATCTTCGCCGGCATGCGGGTGTCGCTGGCGATCGCGCTGATCATCACGGTGGCTTCCGAGATGCTGTCTTCGCAACCGGGGCTGGGCCACCTGATGCTGGTGGCGGCACGCGCGTTTCGCAGTGCCGACATCTTTGCCGGCATCCTGGTGCTGGGCATGCTTGGATACCTGGCCAACAGCACGCTGCAAAAGATCGAAGACCGGCTGCTCAGGTGGCGGCCCGCGAGTTCCGGGGGATAAGCGCATGGGCATCAGGATCAGGCAGATCCAGTTCATCGCACCGGCGCCGGTGGTGTGGGCGCGGCATGTCGCCGCGTTCGCAGAACAGGGGCTGGAGGTGGAAATCACCCAGACTTTTTCTTCGGACCATATTGGCCAGGGTCTGGCCGACGGGCAATGGGATGTGGGCATCGGTGTGATGGACAACGTGATTGCCTGGAATGCCGATCGCCGGGCCGGCCTGGCGATGCTCGCCCAGCTGGAGCGCACCAATGTCATGAGCTTTTGCGCGCGGCCCGATTGCGCCACGCTGGCGCATGCCGCGCGCCATCGGGTGGCGGTCGATGCCACCACCAACGGTTTCGTGCTGGTGCTGTATCGCGCGCTGGCGCGTGCCGGGATCGATTGGCGCGGCTGCAATTACGACGCGGTGGGCGGCGTAAAGCAGCGTTTCGATGCGCTGATCGACGGCCATGCGGTATCGACCATTCTGATTCCGCCGTTCGACGCGATGGCAGAAGACAGGGGCTTCAAGGTGTTGTGGCGCGGCGCCGATATCGCACCAGCCTATCCCGGGCAGGTGATTGCCGCGCGCGCCGCCTGGTTGCAACTACATGGTGATGCGGCGACCCGCTATTTGCGCGCGCTGGTGACAGCCAACCGCTGGGCCATGCAGCCTGCCAACCGCGAGGCCGCGGTCGATGCGCTGGTGCAGGCGCGCTATGCGCCGGCCGCGGCGCAACGCCTGGTACGCGATGCGGTGCCGGACCTGCGGGTGTCGCTGGCGGGATGGGACGAGGTGGCGTCACTGCGCCGTGAGTGCGGCCTGATGCCGCAGCCCGCACCCGAACCGCACAGCATCATCGATGAGGCGCCGCTCCGCGCGGCGATCGGCGGATTGAAACCCTGATCGGGGCGGGTTCTTAGCGCGTCTCGATGAAGCGCAAGGCCGCGCCGATCCACGCCTGATCCGGCTCGGCCGACGCCAGGTGGGCGTCGAGATGCGACTTGCCCGCCAGTACGATGTCACTGACGTCGGCCTTCTTTTCGCGCAGCAAGGCAAGCATTGCGTGCGCCTGGACGATCAGGTGCGGAAAGTCCATTTCACCCCAGGCAAGCAGGAACGGCGGCACGCCAGCAGCACCCCGCGATCGCAAATGCGTCAGCGGGCTGGCCGCAGCATCGAGCGCGGCATCTTCCTTTTCGCCGAGGAAGCGCGGTCGCTTCGACAAGCCGGCATCGGCGCCGAACAGAAACACCCCGGAGATCGGCAGACAGCCGCGCACCACGTTGGGCGGCAGGCCAAGTGCGGCTTGCCAGTCCTGGCGCACTGCAAGCAAGGCGGCCAGGTGGCCGCCGGCCGAATGTCCGCCGACGAAGAGTCGTTGCGGATCGCCGCCATGGGAGGCGATGTTGGCGTGGATCCAGGCCAGGCCATGCGCGCAGTCCGCGAAATTGCCGGGGAACAGGGTGCCGGGCGCGAGACGGTAACCCACTGAGGCGAAAATCACGCCTGCCGCATTCAGGAGCGGCGCCATGAACAGGTTCCATTCCTTGTAGCCGCAGGTCCAGCCGCCGCCATGCATGAACACCAGCACCGATCCGTTGGGCTTGGGCGGCACGGCCAGCGCGATGCCCTGATAGG
>JAYUHJ010000178.1:0-2008 GCA_043767065.1 Hyphomicrobiales bacterium
TGCCGCGCCGGTACCTGGAGCAGGAAGAGGAAGACAAGACGCCGCCGCAGACCAACGCGCCGGGCACGCCGGCCCCGCCGCCGCCCGCTGGCACACCGCTGGCGGGCACCCAGCCGGCCGCCACGGCGCTTCCCCCGCCGACCGCCATCAGCCCGCCGCGGCCAAACTGAATCCACACTACGCCGCTGGCATCCTGTCCCGCGGCCTCTAGGATCGCGCGATGTTCCGCTCGGTGCTCATCGCCAATCGCGGCGAGATCGCGGTCCGTATCATGCGGACCGCGCGCTCTCTCGGAATCCGCACGATTGCGGTCTATTCGGAGGCCGACCGCGACGCCCTGCACGTGCGGCTCGCGGACGAAGCGCACGCGATCGGTGCGGCGCCGGCGCGGGAGTCTTACCTCAATCTCGATCGCCTGATGGAAGTCGCGCGCGCGGCCAAAGCCGAATGTCTGCATCCGGGCTATGGATTCCTTTCGGAGCGCGCGGAGTTTGCCGAAGCTTGTATTGCGGCGGGTGTCGTCTTCGTCGGGCCGCCGCCGGCGGCCATGCGCGCCATGGGACTGAAGAGCGAAGCCAAGGCGCTAATGGTCAAGGCGCGCGTGCCGATCGTGCCCGGCTATCACGGCGATAACCAGGAGCCGAAATTCCTGCGGCAGAAGGCCTACGAGATCGGCTATCCGGTGTTGATCAAGGCGATCGCCGGCGGCGGCGGACGCGGCATGCGCCGCGTGGAAAAGGCGCTCGAATTCGAGGCCGCACTGGAAGCGGCCGCGCGCGAAGCGGAATCCTCGTTCGGCGATGCGCGGGTCATGCTCGAGAAATACGTGGAGCGACCGCGGCACGTGGAGGTGCAGATTTTTGCCGATACCCACGGCAACGTGGTGCATCTCTATGAGCGCGACTGTTCGCTGCAGCGGCGCCACCAGAAGGTGATCGAGGAGGCGCCCGCACCGGGCATTACGCCCGAAGTTCGCGAGGCCATGGGCCGGGCCGCGGTCGAGGCCGCGCGCGCGGTCGGCTATCAAGGCGCGGGTACGGTCGAGTTTCTGGCCGAGGGCGGCGCGGAGCTCAAGTCCGATGGGTTCTGGTTCCTCGAGATGAACACGCGGCTGCAGGTCGAGCATCCGGTGACCGAGGCGATCACCGACCTCGACCTGGTGGAGTGGCAGTTTCGCGTGGCAGCCGGCGAGAAGCTTCCGCTCAAGCAGAGCGATATCCGGCTCGAAGGGCACGCGGTCGAGGCCCGCCTTTATGCCGAAGATCCGGAACGCGGCTTTCTGCCCTCGATCGGACACGTGCATGCGCTGCAATTGCCCGGCGGCGAGGGCATCCGCGTCGATAGCGGGATCGAGAGCGGGGACGAGATCACACCTTATTACGACCCGATGCTGGCCAAGATCATCGCCCATGGCCGCTCGCGCGAAGCTGCGTTCAACCGGCTCGCCAAAGCACTGGCCGAGACCGTGGTGATCGGCCCGCGCACCAACGTCGCGTTTTTGCGCGCGCTGGCGTTCTCGCCCGAGGTGCGCCAGGGGCGGGTGGATACGGGTCTGATCGAGCGGGAACTCGCCGCGCTCGGCGGCACGCCGAAAGCTGCGGATCACGCCGCCGCGGCGCGGGCCGTGGAGCGGCTCCTGGCGCGCGAGCAGACGCGGCTCTCGGCTCGGGCGAGGGCGCGCACCAACGAGCGGCAGAATGTCTGGGACACGTTCGGCTCGTTTTCGCTGACTGCAGCCGTGGAAACCGGGGTTGCGGTCACCATCGACGGCGAGCGCGCTTCCGCGTTCGTACGCTTCGAAGCCGACGGACCGAAGGCAAGGATCAACGGGGAGCGCGCCGCCGATTGCCTCGTGGTGGAGCTGCCGGCTGCGGCCATCGCCTGGCGCAACGGCAAGCAGACTTGGGTCACGCTTGCCGACTCGACGGCGGTGGATCTCGAACATCTCGACAGCAGCGGGATCGTGACCGCGCCGATGCACGGCAAGGTACTCAGCCTCGAAGTGGCG
>JAYUHJ010000179.1:0-4803 GCA_043767065.1 Hyphomicrobiales bacterium
CGCTCGAAATGCTGAACGCCGCGAAGATCACGACGCTGTTCGTGGTCGACGGCGGCAAGCCGGTCGGGCTCGTGCACTTCCACGATCTGCTCAGGATCGGCGTCGCCTGAGGCGGCGTCAGTCCAATCGTACAACGACCAACGTATTGCCGTCGGCGCGTTCGACGCGCACGCGCGTGCCGGCTGGGCAGTCGGGCCCGCTCACGAGCCATGGCGAGTCGCCGATGCGGACGCGGCCCGTCCCGCTGACGATCGGCTGATCGAGCACGAAGATACGGCCGATGATGCCTTCGGTACGGCGATTGAGGAACGGCTTGTCGGTGCTGGTCCCCGCCTTGGGCGCGAAGCGGCGCGCGATCACGACCGAGACCACCGAGAAAATCGCAAACAGCAGGATCTGAATCTGCCAGGAGAAGTCGACGACGTAAGCCACGATCCCGGTGGCGATGGCGGCCAACCCGAACCAGAGCAGGAACGAGCCGGGCAGGAATACCTCGAGCACGATGAGGATTCCGCCGACGATGAACCAGTTCCACACGCCGAGCGACTGGAGGTAACTCATCTCTTTGCTCCCTGCCCCGCCGCCCGATCAGCCCGGCCCGGTGGGCCGGCGCACCGGCGTAGGCGTCGTGCCGCCGCCGGGACCGAACGCGCTCTTGGTCAGTTCCGCGATGCCGGCGAGCGAGCCGAGGATCGCGGTCACCTCCACAGGCAGGATCAACACCTTCTGATTCGGCGAGTGCGCCATCGCCTCGAGCGCCTTCACGTATTTCTCGGCGATGTAATAGTTGAGCGCCATGGGCTGGCCCTTGGCGACCGCCTCGCTCAGCACGTCGGTGGCCTTGGCCTCGGCGGCGGCAAGTCGCTCGCGCGCCTCGGCGTCGCGGAAGGCGGCCTCGCGCCGGCCCTCGGCCTGCAGGATTTGCCCTTGTTTCTGACCTTCAGCGCGGAGGATTTCCGATTGGCGTTGGCCCTCGGCCTCCAGGATGACCGCGCGCTTCTCGCGCTCGGCTTTCATCTGGCGCCCCATCGAAGCGACCAGATCGGCGGGCGGAACGATGTCCTTGATCTCGACGCGCGTGATCTTGATGCCCCAGGGCGACGCGGCGGCGTCGACCACTTTCAGCAAGCGGTCGTTGATTTCGTCGCGGTGCGAGAGCAACTGGTCGAGATCCATCGAGCCCATGACCGTGCGGATATTGGTCATGATGAGGTTGAGGATCGCGATACTCAGATTGGTGATCTCGTAGGTCGCCCGCGCGGCGTCGAACACTTGATAAAAGGTAACGCCGTCGACGGCGACCGTGGCGTTGTCCTTGGTGATGACTTCCTGGGTCGGGACGTCGATCACCTGCTCCATCATGTTGACCTTGCCGCCGATCGTATCGATGTAGGGCACGATGAAGTTCAGGCCCGGCGTGAGCGTCCTGGTGTAACGGCGGAAGCGCTCGACCGTATAGTGATAACCTTGCGGGATGGTCTTCACGCCGGCGAACAACGTCGCGATTACGACGAGCAGGACGACGAGGATGAATATGGTGAAGCCGGTCATCATCAGAAGCTCCGTATGGGCCACTACTCCGGGGGCGCGGATGATGGCCCGGCGTCCCGACGCGGGCAAGGGTCGCCGCCGGCGCGACGCCTGATCAGAGCCAGCCGGCGAGCCCGCGGATCATCAGATTGCGGATAACCCGCATGCCGTGCTCCGAGTCGTTTAGGCAAGGCACGGCGAAAAAATTCTTGCCGCCGGCCGCCTGAAAAATGTCGGCGTTCTCGACCGCGATTTCCTCGAGCGTTTCCAGGCAATCGGCGGAGAAACCGGGCGTCACGACGGCGATATTTTTTACGCCCGATTGCGCGAGCTCCCGCACGGTCGCGTCGGTAGCGGGCCCGAGCCACTCGGCGCGGCCGAAGCGCGACTGGTACACGAGGCGGATTTTCTCGCCGTCGCGGCCGAGGCGGCGCTGCAGCAGGCGCGTGGTCTCGGCGCACTGGTCGGCATAGGGATCGCCCTTCTCGACGTAAGCCTTGGGGATGCCGTGGAACGAGGCGAGTATCACCTCGGGCTTCCACGAAAGCTGTGCGAGCGAAGCTTCGAGCGAGGATGCGAGCGCCTCGATATAAATCGGGTCGTCGAAGTAAGGCGGCACGAAGCGGACCGTCGGCTGGCGACGCATCTTGGAAAGTGCCTCGAACACCTTGTCGGTCACGCTTGCCGTGGTGGCGGCGGCATATTGCGGATAGAGCGGCACCAAGAGGACGCGGTCGCAGCCTTGCGCGATCAGCGCGTCGAGGCGCGAGGGAATCGAAGGGTTGCCGTAGCGCATGGCCCAATCGACGGCGATGCGCGCGTCGGCCGCAAAATGCGCGGCGAGCTTCTCTGCTTGCGCGCGCGTGATGGTCTTGAGCGGGCTTTCGTTCTTTTCCTTGTTCCAGATCTTGTCGTAGTCGGGGCCCTTCTTCTGCGGCCGGATCGAGAGCACGATGAAATTCAGCGCGAACCACCAGACCAGGCGATTGGTCTCGATCACGCGCGGATCGGAGAGGAATTCCTTGAGGTAGCGCCGCATCGACCAATAATCGGTCGCGTCGGGCGTGCCGAGATTGACGAGCAGGACGCCGATGCGGTCGGCCATGGAGGACCGTTACTACAGCTTCCGCTCGTCGGCGATGACCTTGCCGTCGTTGGGGAGCGTGCCGGGCGCGACGAGTTCGACGGCGCCCTTGAGCTTGGTCACGGCCTGGAGCGTTCCGGCGACCTTCTCGGCGAGCGCGGGATCGGCGGCCGCCTCCGCCTTCAGTGTCATTGCATCTTGCTCGCCCTCGCGGGTGATGACGAGGCGAAGCCGTTTCAGTTCCGGATGGCGTTTGGCAACCTCGGCGATCTGGTCCGGGCGCACGAACATGCCCTTCACCTTCGCGGTCTGATCGGCGCGGCCCATCCAACCCTTGATGCGCGTGTTGGTGCGGCCGCAGGGCGAGCGGCCGTGCAGCACCGCGGAAAGATCGCCGAGCGCGAGCCGGATCAAGGGATGGTGCAGGTCGAACGAGGTGATCACGACCTCGCCCACTTCGCCCTCTGCCACCGGATCGCCGGTGCCGGGGCGGACGATCTCGAGCAGCACGTCCTCGTTCATGACCATGCCTTCGCGCGCCGGCGTCTCGTAGGCGACCAGGCCGAGATCGGCGGTGGCATAAGTCTGGTAGGCGTCGATGCCGCGGCTCTTGATCTCCGCCTGCAGCGACGGCGGGAAGGCCGCGCCGCCCACGGCCGCCTTCTTGATCGAGGAAACATCCTTGCCGGCGGCGGCTGCCGTATCGAGCAGGATTTTCAGAAAGTCCGGCGTGCCGGTATAGGCCACCGGCTTCAAATGCCCGATCATTTCGAGCTGCTGCTCGGTATTGCCGGGCCCGGCCGGGATCACCGGACAGCCGACCGCGCGCGCGCCGGAATCGAGCATCAGCCCGCCCGGAACGAGATGATAGGAGAAGGTGTTCAGCACCACATCGCCCTTGCGGAAGCCCGCGGCGAACAATCCACGCGCAACGCGCCACGGATCGGGCCCAATGCCCTCGGGCTCATAGATCGGGCCGGGCGAAGTGTAGAGCCGGCCATAGGCAGAAGGCGCCTCCGGCAACAGGCCGGCGAAGGGCGGCGCGGCCTTCTGCCAGGCCGGCAGATCGGATTTGCGCAGGACCGGCAGCTGCGCGAGCGCGGCACGGCTGATCACCAGCTCCGGATCGACACTGTTCAAATGCTTGGCCCAACCCGGAGCGTTCAAGGCGGCCGCAACGAGCATCGGCAGCCGCGCCAATAGATCGCGCTCGCGCGCTTCCGGGTCGCGGGTTTCGAGGGAATCGTAGTGTTCGGTCACTGCACGAATCCGTCATCCTGAGGTGCGAGCGAAGCGAGCCTCGAAGGATGACGGCTCGTTTCGCCGAAGCACGTCATCCTTCGAGGCTCGGCGGCTGCGCCGCCTCGCACCTCAGGATGACGTGCGTAGTGGGTTTACGCTAGCCAGCGCTTCCGCCGCTTGTAGTGCTTCACGTCGCGGAACGATTTGCGCTTGCCCTCGGCCATGCCGAGATAGAATTCCTTGACGTCCTCGTTCTCGCGCAGCGCCTTGGCCTCGCCGTCGAGCACCACGCGGCCGTTTTCGAGGATATAGCCGTAGCTCGCGTATTTCAGCGCCATGTTGGTGTTCTGTTCGGCCAACAGCACCGAAACGCCCTGCTCCTGGTTCAAGCGCTTCACGATCTCGAAAATCTCTTCCACGAGCTGCGGCGCCAGCCCCATGGAGGGCTCGTCGAGCAGCATCATCTTGGGCTTCGACATCAACGCGCGGCCAATCGCCGTCATCTGCTGCTCGCCGCCGGAAATGTAGCCGGCGAGCGAGAAGCGGCGCTCCTTGAGCCGCGGGAAATAGGTGTAGATCGACTCGATGTCGGTCCGGATCGCGGCCCGGCCGTCGGTGCGCGTGAAGGCGCCGGTGAGCAGGTTCTCCTCGACGGAAAGATGGCCGAAGCATTGGCGGCCTTCCATCACCTGGATGCAGCCGCGGCGCACCAGCTCGTTCGGCGAGCGCGAATGCACCTCCTCTTGCTCGAACAGGATGGCGCCTTTGGTGACTTCACCGCGCTCGGAGTGAAGCAGATTGGAGATCGCCTTGAGCGTGGTGGTTTTGCCGGCGCCGTTGGCGCCGAGCAGCGCGACGATGCCGCCGCGCGGCACATCGAGCGAGACCCCCTTCAGCACGAGGATCACGTGATCGTAGATCACCTCGATGTTGTTGACCGTGAGGAT
>JAYUHJ010000180.1:0-11400 GCA_043767065.1 Hyphomicrobiales bacterium
GGCGTGCATGCGCTGGGGCAGGTCGCGCACTTTGATTTGGCGAAGGACTGGGACACCGACACGGTGCGCGACGCGCTGAACGCGCACCTGCGGCCGCAGCCGGTCGCGGTGCTCGCCGCCGAGCGTGTGGCCGAGGACTTCAGTGCGCGTTTCTCCGCTGTGAAGCGCCATTACCTCTATCGCATCGTCAATCGCCGGGGCGAGCTTGCACTCGATCGGGATCGCGCCTGGCGCATCGCCCGGCCGCTCGATGCCGAGGCGATGCATCGGGCAGCGCAACGGCTCGTCGGGCACTATGATTTCACGACCTTCCGCTCGGCCGAGTGCCAGGCCAAGTCGCCGGTGAAAACGCTGGACCGGCTCGACGTGATGCGCGCGGGCGAGGAGGTCAGTGTCATCGCCGAAGCGCGCTCGTTCCTGCACCACCAGGTGCGCTCCATGGTGGGCTCGCTCGTGCAGGTCGGCGAGGGGAAATGGAGCGCGGACGATCTTGCCGCCGCGCTCAAATCACGCGACCGCGCGCGCTGCGGGCCGGTGGCGCCAGCCTGTGGACTTTATCTGGTGCGGGTGGATTACTAGCTCCGTCATCCTGAGGTGGCCGCGCGTAGCGCGGCCCTCGAAGGATGATGGCCGTCGCCCTTCGAGGCTCGCTTCGCTCGCACCTCAGGGTGACGGCCTTAGTTGAAATACAGCTCGAGCGCGCGGCGGTAGATCGCGGTGAGCTTCTTCAGGTTCTCGACCGGCGCGTGCTCGTCGATCGCGTGCATGGTGCGGCCGACCAAGCCGAGCTCGAGCACCGGGCAATAATCCTTGATGTAGCGCGCATCCGACGTGCCGCCGGAGGTGGAAAGCGCGGGCTTCTTGCCGCCGCTCTCTTCGACTGCACGCGAGAGAATCTCGAGGAACGATCCCGGCGTAGTCACGAAGCTCTCGCTCGCAGGCTCGTAGGAAATACGAAAAGCGCTGCCTTCGGCGGCCGTCTTGCAGCGCTCTTCGACCAGGTTCCTTAGGCTTTGGCTGGTGTGGTGCTCGTTGAAGCGGATGTTGAAGCGCGCGTGGGCCTCGGCGGGGATCACGTTGACCGCGGGATTGCCGACGTCGATCGAAGTAATCTCTAGATGCGAGGGCTCGAAATGCGGCGAGCCCTGGTCGAAGGGCTCGTTTTGCAGCGTGGCCAACATGCGGAGCAGCGGGCGTATGGGGTTGGCCGCGCGCTTGGGATAGGCGACGTGGCCCTGCTTGCCGAAAGCCGTGAGCGTGGCCGAGAGGCTGCCGCGGCGGCCGATCTTGATCGTATCGCCGACAACCTCGGTGCTCGTGGGTTCGCCGACCAGGCAATGGTCGAACTTCTCGCCGCGCGCCGCGGCCCATGCGAGCAGCTTCTTGGTGCCGTTGATCGAGGGGCCTTCCTCGTCGCCGGTGATGAGAAAAGAGATCGAGCCCTTAGGCTTGCCCTTGGCGACGTAATCGAGCGCGGCGGCGGCGAAGCTGGCGATCGCGCCCTTCATGTCGACGGCGCCGCGGCCATAGAGCATGCCGCCATCAACCTCGCCGCTGAATGGCGGATGCTTCCAGTTTTTTTCGTTGCCGATGGGAACCACGTCGGTGTGGCCGGCGAACACGAGATTTGGGCTGGCCTTGCCGATGCGGGCATAGAGATTCTCGACGTCGGCCGTGCCCGGCTCGGAGAATTTCACGCGCTGGACTTCGAAGCCCGCGCCTTTCAGAAGTTTTTCGAGATAAGCAAGCGCGCCGCCTTCGGCGGGCGTGACGGAGCGGCAGCGGATCAGCTCGCGCGCGATCTCGACGGGGTCGCGGGCGTCGGCCACGTTTCAGTCTCTGAGCAATTCGTTGATCGAGGTCTTGGCGCGGGTCTTCTCGTCGACGCGCTTCACGATCACCGCGCAATAAAGCGAAGGGCCGGGCTTGCCGTTGCGCATCGGCTTGGCGGGCTGGGTGCCGGACACCACCACGGAATAAGGCGGCACTTCGCCCATGAAAACGGCGCCGCTCTCGCGGTCGATGATCTTGGTCGAGGCGCCGAGATAAACGCCCATGGAAAGCACCGAGCCGCGGCGCACGATGACGCCCTCGGCCACTTCGGCGCGCGCCCCGATGAAGCAGTCGTCCTCGATCACCACCGGACCCGCCTGCACCGGCTCCAAAACGCCGCCAATGCCGGCGCCGCCGGAGATGTGGCAGTTCTTCCCGATCTGGGCGCAGGAGCCGACCGTGGCCCAGGTGTCGATCATGGTGGCTTCGCCCACGTAAGCGCCAAGATTGACGAAGCTCGGCATCAGCACGACGTTCGGCGCGATATAGGCACCGCGGCGCACGATCGCGCCCGGCACGGCGCGGAAGCCGGCCTTCTTGAAATGCGCCTTGGTCCAGCCATCGAACTTGGAGGGCACCTTGTCCCACCAGGCGGCGCGGCCAGGCCCGCCCTTGATCACGGCTGTGTCTTCGAGCCGGAAGGAGAGCAGCACGGCCTTCTTCAGCCATTGATTGACGTGCCAGTTGCCGTCGTTCTGCCGCTCGGCGACGCGCGCGCGGCCCTGATCCAGAAGCTCGATCGCCTCGGCGACCGCGTTACGGACCGGGCCCTTGGTCTTGAGTCCAATTTCAGCACGGCGCTCCCAGGCGTCATCGATGATCTTGGCGAGTTCGGCGGAATTCATGACTTGTCCTTGGACCTATATAAATCGACGCTGCGCAACGAACGGATCACGGCTCAGCGTTTAATGAGCGTGCCGGCGCCGTGATCGGTGAGCAATTCCAACAGCACTGCGTGCGGAATCTTGCCGTCGAGAATGACGACGCCCTCGACGCCGGCCTCCAGCGCATAGATGCAGGTCTCGACCTTGGGGATCATGCCGCCGGAAATGGTGCCGTCGGCGATGAGCTTGCGCGCGTCCTTGAGCGACAGCTCCTTGATCAGCTTCTTCGATTTGTCGAGCACGCCGGGGACATCGGTGAGCAACAGCAGGCGCTTGGCCTTGAGCGCGCCGGCGACGGCGCCGGCGAAGGTGTCGGCATTGACGTTGAAGGTGCCGCCCTCGACGCCGGCGGCGACCGGCGCCAGCACCGGGATCAAATCGCGGCCGAGGATCTGGGTCAGCACCGTGATGTCTACCTTTACCGGCTCGCCGACGAAGCCGAGGTCCACGACCTTCTCGATGTTGGAGCCCGGATCGGCGACACGGCGCGTGACCTTCTTGGCCTGCACCATGTTGCCGTCCTTGCCGCTCAGGCCGAGCGCGCGGCCGCCGGCCTCGTTGATGTAGCCGACGATCTGCTTGTTGATCGAGCCCGCGAGCACCATCTCGACGATCTCGACGGTGGCGGCGTCGGTGATGCGCAGCCCGGCGGCGAACTCGGACTTGATGCCGAGCTTCTTCAGCATGGCCTCGATCTGCGGCCCGCCGCCGTGCACGACCACGGGATTGATCGCGGTCTGCTCCAGCAGCACGATATCGCGGGCGAAATCGCGCGCGACCTGCTCGTCGCCCATGGCGTGGCCGCCGTACTTCACCACGACGGTCTGCTCGTCGTAGCGCTGCATGTGCGGCAGCGCCTCGATGAGGACGCGGGCTGCGGCGTGGGCGTCGGCGGGGATGTCGGTCTTGCTCATGGTTGCGGTTCTGGTCTCGATTCTGGGCTCGATTCAGGCCGGCGTTCTTCTAGCCGATCGGGGGCGGGGCCTCAATTGCACAACGAGAGGATCACTCGGGCAGTCCTGCCTTGCCGAGGTCGTCCGCGATCCGCATGGGGACGCCTGGGTCGCGGTAGGGCTGCGCTGCGGCGTAGCGGGAGCGCGAGAAGTTCTTGTCAAGCGTCAGGACATCGCGCGCGACCCGGCGCGCGTCGGCTAGCCAGCTGGTGCGTACCAATATGCTTGTGAGTACGAGTCGCCCATGCACGGCTGCCGGAGCGATCCGAATGATCTCCCGTGCCGCGATCGTGGCGAGGTCGATTTGTCCCGATTCCCGGTAGGCGGCCGCAAGAATCTCCACGAACCATGGCGGATAGACCGGCATCAGCCGGATCGCGCGCTTGGCGTGAGTGATTGCCGCGGCAGTCTCGCCGCAATGCAAGAGGACATTGGCGAGGAAACCATTGGCGTTGTTGCAACCCGGGCGAATTTCGATCGCCTCGTGTGCGATCTTTAGCGCCTCGTCAAAGCGCCGCTGCAAGAGGCGCACGTTACCCAGCACGGTGTGCGCCTGTCCGTCGGCGTCTTCGCAGGCGACTGCGCGGTCGGCCCATTCGCCGGCAAGGATGCGCGCCCGTTCCGGCTCCTCGATCCAGCCGCGGGTCGATTGAATCCAGATCGACATGGCGACGTTCGTCGGACCCACGGCAGAATTCTTCACCAGCTCCGAAACCTGCTCGAAGCTCTTGCGCGCGCTCGCCATCGATTCGGAATTCATGCGAAAGAACGCTTGGATGCCCCGGTAGAAGACCTCACGCGCGTGCGGATTCGTGATGCCCTTGTGCCAGATCCGCGCCTGCTCGCCGCTCGTGAGCTTCACGTTGAGGGCGGTCACGATGCGTTCCGTGATTTCGTCCTGCAGAGCAAACGTGTGGTCGGGCGCACGATCGTAGCGCTCCGACCAAATGACCGATTCTTTTATTGTATCGGTGAGTTGCGCAGTGACTCGGACCTTGTCGCCGGCGTGCTGGACGCTGCCTTCCAGAACGTAGCGGACCCCGACTCGTGGCGCGACATCGGCGCCGGGCACACCGCGAAAGGCATTGGCGCTGCCTGCACCCAGCAGGAATAGACCGGACATCTTGACCAACGCGTTCTGGATGTCGATCCGCAGTCCTTCTGCAAACGCAGCGCTTTCGGGATTGTCGCCAACCGGCACAAATGGAAGCAGGCCGATCGAAGGTTTGTCGGGCAGGGGAAGATCGAGCGCCTCGAGCTGGACCGGGAGCTTGGGCGCATCGTGGGGACTGGCGGTTCTGAGCAGCGTGTACGTTCCTTCCTCGCCCGGCGCGAGGTTAAGCTCCTTCTGGCTTGGCAGACGCGCGCGGACTGCCTCGCTCAACCGAATTCCGTCAGCCTGCGCGCGCAAACCAATCACGGCGGCCCGCTCGACTGCTTCGCCAGCCGGGCCGTCAGGGCTCTCCTCCACGCGGCCCAGTTCGATGCCAAACCGGTAGTGCGCGCGGGACTCGACCGGTAGATCGTGGTTGGCTGCGATCAGGGCATCGCGCGCCGATGCTGTCCGCGACACGCCGTCAGCAACGTCGGCGAACCCGGCGATCACGGTATCAGCCGGTGTAGCTGCAATCTTGGCGCGGCCCCTTTCAAGCGCGTTCGTGACGATCTCGCGCCCGCGCTGCAGCGCAGCCCGCGTTGCACCGTCGTCCTCGCCCATGAGCACGCCGAAGCTGCGCACCTCGGCCCGGACGATCGCGGGCGCGATTTCGCGAGAAACCTCGGTTGCTGAAGTGGACGCACCTGGCGGTCGCACGGCCGTTGCCTCGCTTCCCGCAGGCAAGACTTCGAAGACTTCGATCGGACGCGCGATGTTCTTCAGCTGGTGAGTGCCCGCGGCTCGAATCGCGAAGCTCCCCGGCAGGTGGTCCCGGATGGTTTGCGATACGAGAACGCCTCCTGGAGGCGCGAGGGCCTGCAGGCGCGATGCGACGTTCACACCGTCGCCCACGAGATCGGTTCCGTCGACCACGACGTCGCCAAGGTGAATTGCGATGCGCCAGATCATGCGCTTGGCGCTGGGGCGAGCGGATTCCGTTTCGGCAATGCGATCCTGTATTGCAAGCGCGCACCGCACGGCATCGATGGCACTGCGGAATTCGACCAGGAGGCCGTCACCCATGGTCTTGAACAGCCGCCCCCGGTGCTTCTCCAAGGTCGGATCGATTATCGACTGGCGCTGCCGTGCGAGGCGGTCCAGCGTTTCCTCTTCGGAGTCCGCGACGAGACGGCTGAATCCGACCACATCTGCGCAGATGACGGCGGCGAGACGTCGGTCCACGGCATTCCTCCGACGGCAGGGTAAAGGCTCCGTCTGCCCGGTTGTAGCTCCGGACACTATTTGATCGGCGAGTGTTCCGTAAGTACGCGCAGGATGGCGGCGCGCAGCTCGGGAATCCCGGCGCCATCGTGCGAAGAAGTAGGGTAAACCAGCGGAAAAGCCGCCGGCCGCCTGGCGATCGCCGCCGTGGTCTCAGCCAGTCGATTGTCGAGCTCAGGCTTGGTCAATTCGTCGGCCTTGGTGAGGACGATGGCGTAGCTCGCCGCGGCGCGATCCAGCGCGTCGAGCACGTCGGCGTCGTTGGGCTTGAGGCCATGGCGCGCATCGATCAGCACGAGAACGCGGGCGAGGTTGGCGCGGCCGACGAGATAGTCGCGCACCAGTCCGGTCCAGGCTTCGATCTTTTCCTTCGGCGCCTTGGCGAAGCCGTAGCCGGGCAGGTCCGCGAGCACGAGATTGCGCTGCCCGGCGAAGAAGTTGATCTCGCGGGTGCGGCCCGGCGTGCGCGATACGCGCGCGAGTGCGGTCCGGTTGGTGAGCGCGTTGATCAGGCTCGATTTGCCTACGTTCGAGCGCCCGGCGAAGGCGATCTCGACGCCCTGCATCGGCGGCAGCGACGCGGCCGAACCGGCGCCGGCGACGAATACGAATTCGCCGGCGAAGATTCTGCGGGCGGCCTCAAGCTCGTTGGCGGTGAAATTTGTCATCGCACGAGCCATCCTGGGCGGGGACACTCTGCCGGCGGAAAAGCTTTCGCGACCAAGGCGGACCCTAGTCCTTGGCGCCTTCCTTTTCCTTCTCGGCCTCTTTCTTTTCTTTCGACTCTTTGGGCTCGCCCTTATCCTTCTTGGGCTCTTCCTTTTTCTTGCTCTCGGGTTTATTGCTCGGCGGCTTCTGCTTCATTCCGAGCGTTTCCTTCAAGTTGTCCCACAATTCGATTTTGGCCCCGTTGCGGCGCATGATGTAGGACTGCTGCAACACGGAGAGCGTGTTGTTCCAGGCCCAGTAGATCACCAGGCCTGCCGAGAAGGTTGCCAGCATGAAGGTGAAGATCAGCGGCATCCAGTCGAAGATCATCTTCTGGGTCGGATCGGGCGGCGAGGGGTTCAGCTTCATCTGGACCCACATCGTGACACCCATGACCAGCGGCCAGATGCCGATGTGCAGGAACTGGCCGAGCACGGGGATGAGCGTCGGATCGAACGGAATCAATCCGAACAGGTTGAACAGATTGGTCGGATCGGGTGCGGAAAGGTCCTTGATCCAGCCGATGAACGGCGCGTGGCGCAAGTCGATCGAGACGAACAGCACTTTATAGAGCGCGAAGAAGACCGGGATCTGGACCAGGATCGGAAGACAGCCGGCGAGCGGATTGATCTTCTCCTGCTTGTAGAGCTCCATCAGCGCCTGCTGCTGCTTCACCTTGTCGTCGGCGAAGCGCGCACGGAGCGCCTCCATCTGCGGCTGCACCATCTTCATCTTCGCCATCGACGCATAGGACTTGTTGGCGAGGGGGAGGAAGACGATCTTGATGATCAGGGTCACGAGCAGGATCGCGAGCCCGAAGTTTCCGGTGAGCTTGAAGAAATAGTCGAGCGCCTGGAACATCGGCTTGGTGATGAAGTAGAACCAGCCCCAGTCGATCAGCAGATCGAAGCGCTTCACGCCGAGTGTGGACTCGTAGCGATCGATGATGTCGACATCCTTGGCGCCGGCGAACAGATGACTCTGCGCCGAAAGTCTCGCGCCGGGCGCGACGGTCGCCTGATCGGCGAGGAAGTCGGCCTGGTAGGTCTTCACATTTCCGAGCGCGGTGTAGGAGAAGCGCGCCTGCAGATTGGTCTTCTGGTTCGGGAGCAGCGTTGCCGCCCAATATTTGTCGGTGATGCCGAGCCAGCCGCCCTCGGATTTGACGGTTTGCGGCGTCTTCTTCTCGATGTCGGTATAGACGATCTCGTGGAGCTTGCCGTCGCCGAGCACGCCGACCAGGCCTTCGTGCAGGATGTAGTAGCCGAGCGTCACCGGTGTGCCGTGGCGCGACACCAGCCCGTAATTGAACAGCGTGACCGGGTTCGTCGCCTTGTTCTCGATCTCGTCGGCGACCGTGAACAGGTAGTCGCGGTCAACGGCGATGGTGCGGGTGAAGACGAGGCCTTCGCCGTTGTCCCAGGAGAGCTTGACCGGCCGGTCAGGCGCGAGCGGGCCGGGGGTGGCGGCGGTCCACAGCGTATCGGGCCCGGGCAGCTTCACGGTCGCGCCGGGTGCGTTGACCCAGCCGAATTCGGCATAGAACGGATGCGGGCTGCCCGAAGGCGATAGCAGCACGATGATCGGGCTCTTCGGATCGACGGTCTCGCGATATTGGGTGAGCGACACGTCGTCGATGCGCGCGCCGCGCAGCGAGATCGAGCCGCGCATGCGCGGGGTTTCGACAGCGATGCGCGGCGAGGCGGCAAGCGCGGCCTCGCGCGAGGTGATCGCCGGCGCGGCCGCCGGCGCGCCAGGTGTGGGCTGCGCCGCGGTGCCCGGACGTGGCGGCTGGCCCGGTGCAGGCGCTGAGCCCGGTGTTGCTGGCGGCTGACCGGGAGCCGGCGCAGGCTGACCTGGCGTCTGTTGTTGGGTGCGCTGGGCCTGCTCGCGCTGCTTCTCCATTTGCGGGATGCCGACGAAATACTGCCAGGCGACCAGCACGATCACCGAGAGCAGGATCGCCAGGATCGTATTCTTGTTGTCATCCATGGGCGTCTCCGTCGCGGCTGCGGCGGGCCGGGCGGTGCAGGCGGGTCACGGCGTTTTGCAGATCGGCGACCAGCGCGGCGAAAGGCGCACGGAGCGCTGGACGGCGGGCGACGAGCACATAGTCGAAGCCCTTATGCCCCATCGACGGCACCACCTCGCGCGCGGCCGCGCGCAGGCGGCGGCGGATGCGGTTGCGCTCCACCGAGGAGCCGGTCTTCTTCGTCACCGTGAATCCGATGCGGGATGCGGCGCTGTCCTTGCGGTCGCGCGCCTGCACCAGAAACGCGGGCATCGATGCGCGCGCGCCCTTGGCAGCGGCAAGGAAATCCGCGCGACGCTTCATGCGATCCATGACGGAATTGGTCCGTGCTCCCGGCGCTTCACGCCGAGAGGCGCTTGCGGCCGTGGCGGCGGCGCGCGGCGATCACTTTGCGACCGCCTTTGGTGGCCATGCGGGCGCGGAAACCGTGCCGGCGTTTGCGGACGAGCCTGCTCGGTTGATACGTCCGTTTCACTTTGGATCTCCGCGTCTCGGGTCGAAGGAAGCTGCGGGCGCATCGCGCAGGAGCGCACCGTACGGACCGCCCCCATCCGCTTGTGCGTAAAAGAGAAAATGCCGCGGCGGGTGGGGTCGGCGCGGCTTATAGGGGCCGCCCCCAGCCAAGTCAATCGAAGGCGCGCCACAAGAGCGCCGCGCAATGAACGTAGGGAGAGCGAATCGGTAATCAAGCCAGCGATTTATGGCGGACGGCAAGTTCGACATGGATCGGTGCGTGATATGGTTCGGCTGTCTTTATATGGCTTCGGTTGAGGCGATGATGGAACGGATGGCAACGGAAGCAGCCCCGCCTGAGACCGCGCACAAGCCGCGCGAGGCGTTCTGGCGTGTCGGCCTTTCTGCCAAGCTCCTGCTGTTCACGATTCTGTTCGTGACGATCGCGGGCGTATTGATCTACGTGCCATCGGTCTCGAACTACCGCCTGATGTGGCTCTCCGACCGGCTTGCGGCGGGGCGGACCGCCGCGCTCGTGCTCGGCGCCGCACCCGACGGCGCGATCTCCCAGGAACTCACGCGGCAATTGCTGGAGAGCGTCGGCGCCAAGGCGATCGTGCTCAAGACCGGCGAAACGCGGCGCCTGTTCTCCGCCTCCGACATGCCGCTCACGGTCAGCCACGTGATCGACGTGCGAAACATGTCGATGCCGAATTCGATCTACGACGCGTTCGAGACCATGATTTGCGCCGACGACGATATTCTTCGCGTCATCGGCCCGGCGCCGGTGGGCGGCGAATTCCTGGAAATCGTCATCGACGAAGCGCCGCTGCGCAATGCGATGTTGAAGTACTCGTACAATATTCTCCTGATCTCGCTGGTGTTGTGCGTGATCACCGGGGCGTTCATCTACGCGACGCTGTTGTGGCTGTTCGTGCGGCCGATGCGGCGCCTTACCGCCAGCATGGTTGCGTTCGGCGAGAAGCCGGAGGACGCAACGCGCATCATCGTGCCGTCGAAGCGCGCCGACGAGGTCGGTATCGCTGAGCGGGAGCTGGCGACCATGCAGCAGGATCTGTCGCAGACCCTGCAGCAGAAGAACCATCTGGCCGCGCTCGGGCTCGCGGTCTCCAAGATCAACCACGACCTGCGCAATCTCCTGACTTCGGCCCAGTTGCTCTCGGACCGGATGGCCGGCCTTGCCGACCCGACGGTGCAGCGGCTGGCGCCCAGGCTCATGGCCGCGCTCGGCCGTGCGATCGCCTATTGCGAGCATTCGCTTGCCTATGGGCGTGCGCAGGAACAGCCGCCGCAGCGCAAGCTGGTCGACGTCGCGCGGCTCGTCGAGGAGGTGCACCAGTCGCTCATCCTCGATCGCGGGGCCAAGATCGGCTGGGTGCCGGCGATCGAGCGCGGGCTCGAGGTCGATGCCGATGCGGATCAATTGTTCCGCGTGTTGCTCAATCTGGCCAAAAACAGCATCGAGGTGCTGGAGGTGCGCGAGCCCAATCTTCCCGAACGCGACCAGATCCGTTTCGTCGGCCGGCGCGAGGGGTCGGTCGTGGTGCTGCAGGTCGCCGATACCGGTCCGGGTCTGCCGGAGAAGGCGCAGCAGCATCTGTTCGAGCCGTTTCAGGGCGCGGGGCGCCGCGGCGGAACCGGGCTTGGACTGGCGATCGCGGCCGAGCTGGTGCGCGCGCACGGCGGCGAGATTCGTCTCGTGGAGGGGACGATCGGCGCGACCTTCCGCATCACGATCCCGGACCGACCGGTCGCGCTCGACGCGCGCCGCGCAGAACGTGCAAGCGCCTGATGCGGTCGGCGCCGCGCGGAAGCCCTTGCGCGGCCTTGCCTATCGGGGGCCGGGCGTATAGTTCTCCGGCCTTCCTGGCAGGCGCCCGTAGCTCAGCTGGATAGAGCACCAGACTACGAATCTGGGGGCCGGAGGTTCGAATCCTTCCGGGCGCGCCATTCCCCTACACATGTCGGATTGTCCCGGGCCGCCGGGCGGCGCTACAAGCTGCGGGAGAGGGCGTGCCTGTTCATTCCGCGCGCCTTGGGGAGGCCAGAATGAAGCGCATCGCCATTGCCGCGACCTTGCTCGCGTTGACCAGCCTGACCGCGCCGTCTGCGATCGGTCAGGCCACGCCCGCCGCGGCT
>JAYUHJ010000181.1:0-2005 GCA_043767065.1 Hyphomicrobiales bacterium
CTTGCGCACGGCATCCTTCTGATCCGTCGTGAATGCCAGCCACCCGGCCCCGCCATCGTCTTCGGCGAGAAAGTCCACCATGTCGCCGTTGATGATCAGCTCGACCGACGGAGGCTTGGCGGCGAGGGCGTCGACAAACTGCGCGAGCTTGGCCCCTTGCGTGCAGATGCGGAAACCGCGATCGTTGGGATCGGAAGTCGCCGGCTGCGCCCCACCGAGGTGCAGATCCGAGATGAGATACACTTCGCGGCCGTTGACATCCATTTGCGGGGGGCTCCTGATGTGGTCGCCGATTGCAGTCGAGTTGGCCGAAGATTACAGGAAACGCCTCACCGGTGGAAATCCGCCTGCGGTGCCGGCGCCATGCTAGCCGGCCACTACGCGGCCGCCTACGCGTTGAAGGCCGCCCGCCCAACCGTTCCCCTGTGGGCACTGTTCGTTGCTGTTCAGGTCGTCGATGTCGCCTTCTTCGCGCTCGCGCTGACCGGCGTCGAAGCGCTTGCCGTCAATCCCGGCGAAGGCGGACCGCTGGCGATGAACCTGGTTCACATTCCATACACCCACTCGCTCGCGTTGAACCTGGTCTATGCGGGCGTGATCGTTGCGTCCGGGGTGCTGCTCAAGCGCACCTGGACCGGCGTGATCCTGGCCGCTGCTCTGCTCTCGCACTGGTCGCTCGATCTCTTCGTCCACACGCGCGATCTGCCGCTGACGATCGCGGCCACCACCAAGGTGGGCCTGGGCCTTTGGCGCTATCCAATTCCGGCGCTGCTGCTCGAGGTCAGCTTGGTGGTGATCGCCTACGCCGCACTCCGGCGCACGCTACCTGGCGGCCTCGCGCGCCGATGGGCCGACATCGGCGCCGGGTTGCTGGTCGTCATCCAGTTGATCTACGTGCTGGGGCCGCCACCGGCCACCATCACGCAGATGGCCCTGACGGCCGAAGCCATCTACGTAGTCATGGCGGTGCTTGCTTACCAGGTCGATCGCCGGGCACGCCGGCCTTGAGACTGTTCAAGATCGTTTAGTTGAACCGCTCCAGTTCGGCCTGAATCACCGGGAAGACATCGGCCGCGGCGTTCTTGCCGATGAAACAATCCAAATGCGAGTAGGTTGGAATCACGTGCCTGGTGTAAAAGTCCGGCGGGTTGTTCTCACGCAGCCACAGGAAGGTGCGTTCCGACCCCTTCGGGTGTAGGAACGCGTTGTCGGACCCGTGGATTAGCGCGATCGGGAGCTT
The DNA here is from genome assembly GCA_043767065.1 of Hyphomicrobiales bacterium. GTDB lineage: Bacteria > Pseudomonadota > Alphaproteobacteria > Rhizobiales > Xanthobacteraceae > JAHFPN01. Next base: position 1,241 of record JAYUHJ010000181.1, read on the forward strand.
CAAGCGATCGACATGCGGCATGTAGGTGTCGTCGCCGTTGCTATCAACGATCACACCCGCGGCCATCATCTTGGTGATCTGTTCGAACGCCGTCAGGTTGGCGAAGCCGAACATCTCGCCAAGCGCGCCGCGGGTCGCGAGGTTCAGGTTCTCGGGTTTGAAGACCGGTCCGAAGATGGCGTAGATGCGCTGGCACACCGGACCCAGTCCTTTCCAGTCTTCCGGTACCGGGAACGCCTTCAACAGCTCGTCGATCGTGCGTCCCCCCAAACTGCCGCCCGCCGCCGGCGTCAGGCCCTTGACGTGAAGCACCTTGAAGATCGAATCGAGATGCAGCACGGCCTCGGCCTTCAGCCGCCATTGCACGTTGGTGTGCGGCGTCATCTGCGACGCGACCAACTGCCGCACGCCGCCCATGCCCGAGAGCAGCGCCATGAAGCAGGTCATCGAACCCAGGCAGTGGGCGACGACTTGCACGTCTTTCGCGCCGGTGGCCTGGCGCACGTAGTCGAGGGCGGCCGGCCAGTCGCGCGTGGCGATGTCGTCGACCGTGAACTGCGTCTTCGAGACCGGAAGGTCAGGACTCGAGCGGTAGTCGAACAACCAGGTGTCGTAGCCCTGCTGGCTGAAGTGCTCGGCGAAGTTAGTGTCGAGGCCGTCGAAGGTAAAGACGTAGGTCGAGTTGCTGAAGCCGGGCGCGCAGATGATCGGGCCCTTGGTGCCGCCTGTGAACCGAATTAGCCGCAGTTCCGCGCCGTCGCTGGT
>JAYUHJ010000182.1:0-2002 GCA_043767065.1 Hyphomicrobiales bacterium
GAGGAAAAAGGGGAAAAAGGATTCTCTGCGAGCCCCTTGCCCCGGCCCACCTGAATCGGGCTCAGAGCCGCCGCTTGAATCGAAACCTGAGCTCCGAGCAGCGCCGGCCAAGACCTTGCGTTGACTCAAGAATCCGGCGGCGGCTGGACAGGAACCCGGCTCAGATCGAACATGCGCCCACGGGGCCAGGAGATGCGAAGGAGGAACGCCATGCGGACCACACTCATCGCCGGCGCGCTCGCGGCAGCCGCGCTCGGCGGCGTGCTGCTCGTGGGCCTCCCGGGCCCGGCCACCGCCCAGCAGGGCAACCGCGCTTTCTGCTCGCTCGATCAGGACAGCCGAATGCTCTGCTATTACGACACCTGGCAGCAGTGCCAGGAGGCCATGCGCGGCGTGCAGGGCGGCTGCATGGCCAGCCCCTACGCCGCGGCGCAGCAGCAGCAAAAGAAGAAAAAGTAGCCGGGGCTAAGCCCGCGCTGCCCGCTGCCGGGAGTGGCGCAACTGCGCTAAATTCGGCCGTCCGGCCGATTCGCGAGCAGTGCCGCCCGCCTGGGCCGGGGAGGCGTTGATCCATGCTCGATTTCCGGGTCGTGATCGCGGCCTGCATTGCGGGCGTCGTCATTCTGCTCGGCGGCATCGGCCTCGTCGCCTCGTTCAAGATCGCCCACGAACCGGTGGCACGCCCCGCCAACCGCATCGTCGAGCGCCCGCGTATCGAGCCGAACGGCTCGCGGCCGGTCGTGATCGAAACGCCCGCCGTAAAGCCCGCGCCGGCACGCGAAGCGGTACGTGCGCCCGAGCCTGCCCCGGCACCCGCGCCCGCACCGGTTCCAGTCGTCGTACCCGCGCCTGCACCTGCACCTGTAGCGCCACCGGTGGAAGCGCGCGCCCCGGCTCCGCCGGCTGCAATCGAAATCACCGGCACGATTGCGCCAAGATCTGCACCTATTGGGCCTGCGCCCGCAATTCCGGCGCCGGCAATTCCCGCCGCAATCGCTCCGGCTCCGTCGGCCGCCGATCTGCCGACGACCGTACCGGTCGAGCATCCGCAGGCTACCGCCGATTTGCCGCCGAGCAGGGGTACTGCGAAGAAAACCCCGCGCCGCCCGCGTCCTGCGGCGCCGGCTCATGGCCCGACCAATCCGTTCAGTGCGATTTTCGGCGGCTTCAACCAGTAGCCGCCAGGGGAAAACGCGGCTCAGCCGCCTTCCCATTTGCGCGGGCGATAGAACGTGTGCACGCCGATCCGCTGCAGCGTCCGCATCTCGCGCACCCACACCGGCCGCACCCAGTTGGCGTGATAGTGCGTGGCCTTGCCGACTTCGTTGAGCCAGATTTTCCCGTCGAGCATGTCGCGGGCGATGCGCTTGGCCTGCTCCCACATGGCGGGCTCCGTGATCACGTCGCGGATGCCGTCGCAGGCGAAGGTGAACTGGCAGGCCAGATGCCGGTGCGCGTTTTGATAGACCACGCCGCAGATATCGGCCGGGTAATAGCCGGAGAAGGCGCGGTTCACCACCACCTGTGCCACCGCGACCTGGCCGCGCTCGACCTCGCCGCGGCTTTCGAAATAGACCGCTTCGGCGAGACATTTCTCGGCCTTCGCGCGCGGCGCGCCCGCGATCTTGAGCTGTTCGGCCGGGCTCTTCGGCCGATTTTCCTCGCCGGTGACCAGGCCCTTGGGCGCCACGCTGCCGATTTCCGCCGCTGCCCCCGGAAGCGCCGCGAGCCTGACCGGCGCGCGATGCTCGAACGCCGACGGCGGCAGGATGTCTTCGTCGGTGCCGAACAGCAGCCGCGACACGCGATACATGCTCCAGGACGGAATCTTTTCAGTGCCTGCCGGCTCGAGCATGGTTCCCGCCACGTCCGCCCGCGGTCCCGCCGGCAGCGCGAGCTCGGCGATCGCCGGATGCTCGGGCTGAAGCGGCATGGCGACGTCGAAATCCGTATTGGGTTCTTTTGGGATGGCCGGCGCCTCTAGCGCGGCGGTATCGACCGG
>JAYUHJ010000183.1:0-2001 GCA_043767065.1 Hyphomicrobiales bacterium
CATCCGCGAACGTCGCCCGTGGGCTCGACTGAAAAACCCTCTGTTTCTAGCATCGCAGGGGTCTCTGGCGGCGCATCCGAAGTCTGGCCAGAAAAAAACTTCCGTTCTCCCCATGTTCTCTTGGAACAAACCAAGTACACCGGCATTCGGTTGACGGCTCCCGCCGCGTCAAATTCAAGCGCGCCGCTTGGAGCAATGACTATCTCGTCAAGCTCTTCGTGCTATTTTGAAATGCGATTGCGTTCTCAGGGTTCTCGACCTTGTCGATGGAGAAGTTCGAAGGTAGCGGAGCGCATGGAATGTGGAACACGCCCTGTCCGGATTGCCGTTGTCATCCCGGCATACAAAGTCTCCGCGCAAATTCTCGAGGTGATCCGCCGCGTCGGCCCCGAGGTTCAACGCATAATCGTCGTCGATGACGGCTGTCCGGAAGGAACGGGTAAACTGGTCGAGAGCCAGGCCGCGAACACCCGGCTTGAGGTTCTGTTTCACCAGGTCAACCAAGGCGTCGGCGCCGCTGTCGTGTCCGGCTATCGCCGCGCACTCGATCACGGCGTCGATATCGTCGTGAAGCTCGACGGCGATGGCCAGATGGCTCCCGAGCAGATTGCCGCGCTGGTCATGCCGATCGTCCTTGGCGAAGCCGACTACGTGAAGGGCAACCGCTTTTTCAACCCCGAAGACCTCGCCGGGATGCCGCCCGTGCGGCTCATTGGGAACGCTGCCCTGTCGTTCCTGACCAAGCTTGCCAGCGGCTATTGGTCGATCTTCGATCCGACCAACGGGTTTACCGCGATCCACGCGGGCGTGCTGCCGATCTTGCGCATGGACCGGCTGGCCCCGCGCTATTTCTTCGAATCGGATATGCTGTTCCGCCTCAACCTGCTGCGCTGCAAGGTTGTCGACGTGCCGCTACCGGCAATCTATGGAGGCGAGAAGAGCAATCTGTCGGTCCGCCGCGTGCTGCTCCCGTTCTTCTGGCAAAATCTGGTCAATTTTCACAAGCGCATGTTTTATAACTATTTTGTCCGCAACTTCTCGGTTGCCTCGCTGTACCTGCTGTTCGGCATCGTGTTGTCCGCCTTCGGAACGGTGGTCGGCATCGATGGCTGGCACGAATCGCTGGTGACCGGGGTCGCCCGGCCAACCGGAACGATCATGCTGGCGACCCTGCCGATCCTGATCGGGTTGCAACTGATCCTGGCTTTCGTCGGCTTCGACGTGAGCATGGAACCCGCCACACCGATCCACCCTCGACTGGCGCGATTGCAGGCGGGTACCGCGCTTTTGACAACCGACAGCGCTGGCGGCTCGGCGGCGCACGTGGTCTCGTGAGACGTGAAACGACCAACCGGTTCCGCTGGATGATCGAGGAACTGTTGCCGCCGGTCGTGCGCGATTCACAGCTATTTCGCTGGGCCGCGCGGCTCGCGTGGAGCGAGCACGTCGATGTTTTCGCCTTGGCGCGCGAGCGAGCGGCGTTCCTCACCGACGAAGAGTATGCGGCGATCTATCGCGACTACCCGCGAATTCACGAGGAAACGGATAACTCGGACGCCTGCGTCGAGCGGATCGCGCGGGACATCGTCGGCCACTCGGTCTGCGACGTCGGCTGCGGAACCGGCGCGTTGCTTCGCCGGCTGCGCGAGGCGCGCAGCGATATTTTACGATGGGTGGGTATCGATGTAACGCCAGCCGCACCCGCCGATGGAACGATCGAATACCGTTCGGGCAAGATCGAATGCCTGCCGTTTGCTGATGGCGAGTTCGATACGGTGATCTGCACCCATGTGCTGGAACACGTTCTCGACTATCCCCGGGCGATCGCCGAACTGCGCCGGGTGGCCCGGCGGCGGCTGATCGTCGTCGTCCCGCGCGAGCGCGAGGGCCGCTACACATTCAACCCGCACTTCAACTTCTTTCCCTACGTCCATTCGTTCCTGCGCGCGATGCAACCCGTGCCCGCAAGTCACTTCTGTGAGGATGTCAGCCGGGACATCT
>JAYUHJ010000184.1:0-1995 GCA_043767065.1 Hyphomicrobiales bacterium
GGAAACGTGCGCGGGCTCACTTCCAGAAACAGCGGACCCTGGTAGCCCGGCGGCAGCGCATCGAACGAAGCGACCCGGTCGCCGATCACGCGCGTGAACACATCGAGCCGGCCGGTCGAACTCTTCGGATTGGTGGCCGCCAGCAGATCGGCCGGCAGCGCCAGCCGCTCTTCGAGCTCCACCAGATACACGCAGCCGGTCTCGAACACCGTGCCCGCTTCCGAGAGCTCGATCTTGTGCAAGGCGAGGCTTGCGAGCCGCTCGTCGATACTGGTGCGCGGCGACGGCAAAAAGCTCGCGCGGATGCGCCATGCCCGCGCGCCGAGCCGCAGATCCAGGCTCGCCGGCTGCACCTGGTCAGGGCCGATGGGCAATGGCCCAGCGATCGCGCCGGCTTCGGCAAGCGCCAGGATCGCCTGCGCCGGCAGGATGCCGGCGGCGGCTTTGGTCCCCGGCAAGACCCGTGCTGCTTCCATGCGCGGCAACCTATTGCGCGCGCTGCTTGACGCCAAGCGCGGCGCGGGAGTAATCACATCATAGTTCGTGGTCATTTGAGCCGGCCGGCTTGCAGCCACGTAAAACAACTCGCTAAAAGGCCGGGGACGCGCGAACCCGACCCGGGTCGTCCCCCGGTCGGGTTTATTGTTGGAGGAGCGCGTCATGAAGTCCGTCCCGCCCCGCCCGGTGCTCGATCCCAAAACACTGAAGCCGGAAACCCGGCTGGTGCACGCTGGTATCCTGCGCTCGCAGTTCGCCGAGAATTCCGAGGCGCTGTTTCTCACCCAGGGCTACGTCTACGACGAGTCCGAGACCGCGGAAGCGCGCTTCTCCGGCAAGGAACCGGGCTTCATCTATTCGCGCTACGCCAATCCCACGATCTCCATGTTCGAGAGCCGGCTGGCCGCGCTCGAAGGCGCCGAGGCCTGCCGCGCGACCGCAAGCGGCATGGCGGCGGTCACGTCGGCGATGCTCTGCCTGGTGCGCGCCGGCGATCACGTGGTCGCGGGCCGCGCGCTGTTCGGCTCCTGCCGCTACGTGATCGAGGATCTGCTGCCGCGCTTCGGCGTCGCTACCACGCTGGTGGACGGCACCGACCTCAAGGCCTGGGAAAAAGCCATCCGGCCTAATACGCGCGCTTTCTTTCTCGAAAGCCCCACCAACCCCACGCTCGAAATCCTCGACATCGCCGCCATCGCCAAGCTCGCCAAGAAAGCCAAGGCGCGCCTCGTGGTCGATAACGTGTTCGCCACACCGCTTTTGCAGAGCCCGCTCAAGCTCGGCGCCGATGTCGTGGTTTATTCGGCGACCAAGCACATCGACGGCCAAGGCCGCGTGCTCGGCGGCGCCATCCTCGCCTCGCAGCAATTGATTCAGGACAACATCCATAATTTCCTGCGCCAGACCGGCCCGTGCCTGTCGCCGTTCAATGCCTGGGTGCTCTTGAAGGGCATCGAGACGCTCGGCCTCCGCGTCGCGCGTATGCAGGCGAGTGCGAAAAAGGTCGCGGATCATCTCGCGAGAAACAAGAACGTAAAGAAGGTGCTCTACCCCTTCCGCGCCGATCACCCGCAATACAAGCTCGCGAAGAAGCAGATGAAGGGCGGCGGCACGCTGGTCAGCTTCGAGGTCGCCGGCGGCAAGAAGGGCGCGTTCCGCTTTTCGAACGCGCTGCGGCTGATCCGCATTTCCAACAATCTCGGCGACGCCAAGAGCCTGCTCACCCACCCGGCGACCACGACGCACCAGCGCTTCACGCCGCAGGCCCGCGCCGAAATGGGCATCAGCGACGGCCTGGTGCGGCTCTCCGTCGGCCTCGAGCACCCGGCCGACCTGTTCGAGGACCTCGCCCGCGGCTTCAAGGCGCTCTGAGCGTTTCTCCCGCTTGCACTGCCGCGCGAAGCCGCTCTTAATTCCCCTCTCCCCGTTTACGGGGAGAGGGTGGCGAACCCGCCGTAGCGCGGAAGCGCGAAGGCGTGGTGAGCCGGGTGAGGGGGC
>JAYUHJ010000185.1:0-11311 GCA_043767065.1 Hyphomicrobiales bacterium
CGCGCGCCGCGTGAACTCGCCCGCCTCCGCTGGCCGGAAGCCCTCGATCCCGCCAAGCACCCGGAACACCGCCGCCACCACCGCCCGCCCGCCATGCAGATGCAGTTCCGCCGTGTCCTCGCCGGTCTCGCTCGCCGGACCCGCGAACCAGAGCACCAGTCCGTCGTCGATCACCGCCCCAGTCGCAGGATCGCGAAAAATCGCGCGGGCCGCCCGCCGCGGCTCGGGAACTTTTCCGGCAAGCGTTTCGAGTCCGATTCGAGCCCTGCCACCGCTGATGCGAACGATGGCGATCGCCGCCGGCAGTCGGCCGCTGGAGAGCGCGTAGATGGTGTCTTCACGCTCAAAAGGCATCGCAAACCCGTCTGCGTCATCCCGTGTTAAGGCTCGTTAACAGCCCGGCCCCGGAACACCAATGTCGGAAAACCTTCTCGCCCGCGAGACCAGCCCCTACCTGCTGCAGCACAGGGACAATCCGGTGCACTGGCGGCCCTGGGGCCCGACGGCGCTCGCCGAAGCCGAGCGCGCGGGAAAGCCGATCCTGCTCTCGGTCGGCTACGCCGCCTGCCACTGGTGCCACGTCATGGCCCACGAGAGCTTCGAGAACCCGGCGACCGCCGCGGTGATGAACGAGCTATTTGTGAACATCAAGGTCGACCGCGAGGAGCGGCCCGACATCGACCAGATCTACATGCATTCGCTGCATGCGTTGGGCGAGCAGGGCGGTTGGCCGCTCACCATGTTCCTGACGCCCAAGGGCGAGCCGATCTGGGGCGGCACATATTTCCCAAACGAAGCCCGTTTCGGGCGGCCGGCCTTCGTCGATGTGCTGCGGGAGGTCGCCCGCGTGTTCCGCGAGGAGCCCTCGAAGATCGAGCAGAACCGCAGCGCACTCCTGAACAAGATTGCCGAGCGGGCGCGCCCTCAGGGCAAAGTCGTGCTCGGCCGCGCCGAGCTCGACAAGATCGCCGAGCGTTTTCTCGGCATCTTCGACCCCAAGAACGGTGGCATCGGCGGCGCACCCAAATTCCCCCAGTGCAGCATCCTGGAGCTGATGTGGCGTGCGGGCCTGCGCAGCAGCGACGAGCGTTTCTTCGCGCCGGTCGAAAAGACTCTGGAGCGCATGTGCGAAGGTGGGATCTACGATCACCTGGGCGGCGGCTTCTCGCGCTATTCGGTCGACGAGCGCTGGCTGGTGCCGCATTTCGAGAAAATGCTCTACGACAATGCCCAGCTTCTAGAACTCTTGGCGCTCGCGCACGCCCGCACCGGGAACGATCTGTTTCGCCGCCGCGCGGCCGAGACCGTGGGCTGGCTTGAGCGTGAGATGACGCTGCGCGGCGGCGGCTTCGCTTCCAGTCTCGACGCCGATTCCGAAGGCGAGGAAGGCAAATTTTATGTCTGGTCGCTCGCCGAGCTGCAGCAAATTCTAGGGGCCGAGGACGCTGCCTTTTTTGCTGCACACTACGACGCAACTGCCGAAGGTAACTTCGAAAGTCGCGTTATTCTCAATCGTTTGAAGGGCTTACCGCGCAGCATAGAAGATGAAAAACGGCTCACGCCGCTGCGCGAGAAACTTCTTGTGGCCCGCTCAAAGCGCATTCGCCCCGGCCTCGACGACAAGGTGCTCGCCGACTGGAATGGGCTGATGATCGCCGCTCTCGCCAATGCCGGCGGGCTTCTAGGCGAGCGTAAATGGATCGAGCTTGCGGCCCGCGCTTTCCGTTTCGTCGCCGAATCGATGACCAAAGGCGATCGTCTCGGCCATAGCTGGCGCGAGGGCCGCCTCGTGTTCCCGGGGCTCTCGTCCGACTACGGCGCAATGATCCGCGCCGCCATCGCCCTGCATCAGGCGACCGGCGAGGGCACCTATCTCGACCGCGCCGTCGCCTGGTCCGCGGCGCTCGAGCAGCATTACACAGACCCCGCCGGCGGCTATTTCCTCAGTGCCGACGACGCCGAGGACTTGATCGTGCGCCTCAACGTCACCATCGACGATGCCATCCCGAACCCGAGCGCGTTGCAGGTGCAGAACCTCGTCCGCCTCGCGCCGCTCACGGGCGACGACCAATACCGCGAGCGTGCCGACCAAATGTTCGATGGATTGCTGCCGCTTGCCGGAGAAAATCTCTTCGGCCACGCCGCGCTGTTGTCGGCGCTCGACCTGCGGCTCCGCCAGGCCGAGATCGTATGCGTCGGCCAGCGCGCCGAGGAATTCGCTAAGGCCGCCCTGAAGCTTCCGTTCCTCGACCGCACGCTGGTGCGCGCGCCCGACGCCAACGCGCTTCCCGCGCGCCACCCGGCACGCGCGATGATCGCATCCGCGCCTAGGAATGGCGCGGCCTTCGTCTGTCAGGATGAAAGTTGTTCGCTGCCGATCACAGAACCGAACCGACTACTAGAACGCGTCCTAGCCAAAGAGTGACGTTATAAGCCTCTCAGATAACTGCCAACGAACGCAGCTGCTCCAAACAGCAGCGCCGTTCCGAGCGCCTGCAAAACAAAGCTACGCAAAACTGAAGGCTTCGAAGTTAATCCCAATCTAATAGGAACCTCGGAGTCGGCCTCAAAGTTCTTAATATCGGCTACAGCTCGACGAGTCGCTTCCTTGAACAATTCGTCCACATCGACAAGTTCCTTGTCCCTAAATCGCTCAAACACTAACTCGTAAAAAATCCGATTTGTGAGTGTGTCTGCCCAAAGTTTTCGTTTGAGCACCCCAATCTCGTACTTAAATGAGTCGGCCAACACCGAGCTGACTATCTCTATAAAGAGAACAAACCACAGAACCCAATATGCTGTCTCTCGCGGAAAATAGTAGAACGCAGCAACAATCCCTCCTAGTTCGACCAATATCTTGATTAGCCCCGCAGCGAGCAGTTCCCTCTGCTGACGCTCGAATTCCGTCCCGAACATGCGCTTCTCGTGGCGCGCCAGGCGCCGTTACGCGTTCATCGACTCGAAGAACTCGCCGTTGCTCTTGGTCTGCCGCAGCTTGTCGAGCAGGAACTCAATGGCATCGACGGTGCCCATCGGGTTCAGGATCCGGCGCAGCACGTACATCTTCTTGAGCACATCAGCCGACACCAGCAATTCTTCCTTGCGGGTGCCCGAGCGCGTGATGTCCATGGACGGGAAGGTACGTTTGTCCGAAACCTTGCGGTCGAGGATGAGCTCCGAATTGCCGGTGCCCTTGAACTCCTCGAAGATCACTTCATCCATGCGGCTGCCGGTATCGATCAGCGCGGTCGCGATGATGGTAAGCGAGCCGCCCTCCTCGATGTTACGCGCCGCACCGAAGAAGCGCTTGGGCCGCTGTAGCGCGTTGGCGTCGACGCCGCCGGTGAGCACCTTGCCCGAGCTTGGCACCACGGTGTTGTAGGCGCGCCCGAGCCGGGTGATCGAATCGAGTAAAATCACCACGTCGCGCCCATGTTCGACGAGACGCTTGGCCTTCTCGATCACCATCTCGGCGACCTGCACGTGACGCGAAGCGGGCTCGTCGAAGGTGGACGAGATCACCTCGCCCTTAACCGAGCGCTGCATGTCGGTCACTTCCTCCGGCCGCTCGTCGATCAGAAGCACGATCAAAAAGCATTCCGGATGATTGCCGGTGATCGAATGAGCGATGTTCTGCAGCAGCACGGTCTTGCCGGTGCGCGGCGGCGAGACGATCAGCGCGCGCTGACCTTTGCCCAAGGGCGCCACGATATCGATGACGCGGGCCGACAGATCCTTCTTGGTCGGATCGTCGAGCTCCATCTTGAGCCGCTCGTCGGGATAAAGCGGCGTCAGGTTGTCAAAGTGCACCTTGTGGCGGACTTTCTCAGGGTCCTCGAAATTGATCGTGTTCACCTTGAGCAGCGCGAAATATCGCTCGCCATCCTTGGGGCTGCGGATGTGGCCCTCGACGGTGTCGCCAGAGCGCAATGAGAATCGGCGGATCTGCGAAGGCGAGACGTAAATGTCGTCGGGTCCGGCCAGGTAGTTCGATTGCGGTGAGCGCAGGAAGCCGAAGCCGTCGGACAGAACCTCGACGACGCCTTCGCCGACGATGTCGACTTCCTTGGCGGCGAGCTGTTTCAGGATTGCGAACATCAGCTCCTGCTTGCGCATGGTGCTCGCGTTTTCGACCTGATGCTCTTCGGCGACGGCGAGCAGCTCGGTCGGAGACTTGGACTTCAAGTCCTGTAATTTCATTTCCCGCATTGGGGATAAGACCTTCTGGACGGATGAAAAATCTCGTCCGGTAGAGGTGGGGAGGGGTTTCGCAGGTCTGTCGACCAGGCGATTGGCCTTGGCCGATGCGCCGGCCGGATCGGGCAAGAGCCGATCAGCTGTGGCGCGATGCCTGCGTTAGGGAGGCGGAATCAACATAGGGAAAGCGGCGGCAACGCGCAAGTCCTGCTGCTGCCAAAGTAAATGGGCGATCAATGCGCGCCCGGCCAAGCCAAAAGGCCTCAGAATGGCTTCACCACCACGAGTACGACGATCAAGATCATCAGAACGGTCGGGGCCTCGTTGGCGAAACGATAGAAGCAGGCCGAGTGCCGGTTGCGATCGGCGGCAAAGTCCTTGACCCACTTCGCGTCGAGACCGTGCAGCGCCGAAAGTACCAGCACCAGTGCGAGTTTGCCGTACATCCAGCCGGAACGCAGAAATCCGGCCTCCAACATCAGCCACAGCCCCGTGGCCCAGGCTGCGATCATCGCCGGCGTCGCGATGAACCGGAGCAACCTCCGCTCCATCAGCTTGAAGGTTTCCGATTGTTTCGAGCCCGGTTCCGCCGTGCAGTGATAGACGAACAGCCGCGGCAGATAGAGCATCGCCGCCATCCACGCGATCACCGAAACGATGTGGAGCGCCTTGATCCAGAGATAGAGCATCAGCGTCCCCGGATGCGCGCAATCATGCGCTCGACGTGCTCGACCGGCGTCCAGGAGCGGATGCCGTGACCGAGATTGAAAATGTGCCGCGTACCCCTGAAATCCGCCAGCACCTCATCCACTGCCCGGTCGAGAGTCTCGCCGCCAGCGACCAGCGCGAGAGGATCGAGATTGCCTTGGAGCGCCGCGAACACACCTAGGCTGTCGTGCGCCCGTTTGCGATCTGTCTCCGAACCGATGCCCACGCCGTTGGCGCCGCTCTCTCGCACCAGCCGCGTCAATTGATCGATCCCCACCCCTTTGGGGAACAAGATGATTCTGGCGCTCGGGAGCACTTCGCGCACCCGTCGCACGATCTCCATGGTCGGCCGCAGGCACCAGCGTTCGAAGGCCTCGCCAGTGAGCGCGCCGGCCCAGGTATCAAAAATCTGCACCACATCTGCGCCAGCTCGCAGCTGTCCAACCAGATGCACCGCCGAGGCCTCGACCAGCCGTCCGACGATTTCCTGAAACAACACCGGATCGCCGGCTGCTAGCTCCAGCGCTTCCCGCTTATCCTCGGTACCTCGCCCGGCCACCAGATAGGTCGCCACCGTCCAGGGCGCACCGCAGAAGCCAATCAGCGCTTGGTCTGGGGAGAGCCCAGCGCGCACTCGCTCGATCGCCTCATAGACCGGTACGACGATCTTCGGATCAAGCGTACCCCGCATCTGCGCAAAACTTGCTCGCTCCGCCACCGGCTCAAGCCGTGGTCCTTCGCCTTCCTCGAACCAGAGCTTCACGCCGAGCGCATGGGGAACAATCAGAATATCGGAAAACAAGATCGCCGCGTCAAAGCCAAAACGGCGCACTGGCTGCAATGTCACTTTCGCAGCAAGTTCCGGATTGAGGCAGAGTTCTACGAACCCGCCTGCTTTGGCTCGTACCTCTCGATATTCCGGGAGATACCGACCAGCCTGGCGCATCATCCAAACCGGCGGAGGATGAACGATTGCTCCATCAAGCACAGCGATGAGCGATCCGGTACTTCGAACCTGAGATGAGTTCTTCAATTCCAATCTCTTAGGAATCTTATTGTTGTGTCTGTTAGAGGCCCGGATAACGATAATTCGCCCAATTCACAACGTATGCACAGACGAGCATCAAAACTCTGCGTTCGATTCTTTATATGAATCAACCTGCCCACCCCGGATTACCCGCTCTTCGCCATACTTCACTAATCCGCCTGAATTTGCCCCTCGCAGGACATCTTGTGCGTTCCGCCCCGTAACGTCCCCAGAGCGCTCTTGCGCCCATCAGATGACCGTGGCCTTCTCCCCGCGGATTCACAGCTTATACCGCAGCTGACATGGCCAAATCGCCGCAAGCCGAGAGCTATTTTCATCTCCATCTAATTTCCGACGCGACCGGCGAGACGCTGATAGCGGTCGGTCGCGCCGCGGCGGCACAATACGCAACCGTGTCGCCGGTCGAACACATCTATTCGCTGGTGCGTTCGCCCAAACGCCTGGATCAAGTCGTCGCCGAGATCGAAGCCAATCCTGGCGTGGTGCTCTATACGCTCGTCGATCACGAACTCGCGCAAAAGCTAGAGACGCGCTGCCGCGAGCTGGGCGTGCCGTCGCTCTCCGTGCTCGCGCCGGTATTGGCGCTCTTTCAGAGCTATCTCGGAGCCGAAACGACCCCGCGCGTGGGCGGGCAACACGTGTTGAATGCCGAATATTTCCGCCGTATCGACGCGCTCAATTTCACCATGATGCACGACGACGGCCAGCATTCGGACAACCTGGAGGATGCCGACGTGGTTCTTGTGGGCGTCTCGCGCACCTCCAAGACGCCGACCAGCATTTATTTGGCCAATCGCGGCATCAAAACCGCGAACGTGCCGTTGGTGCCGGGCGTGGCGCTTCCCCCGCAACTCGAGACGCTGGTGCGGCCCTTGGTGGTCGGGCTTTATGCTTCGGCCGAGCGCATCGTTCAGATTCGTCAAAACCGGCTGCTGGGCCTCAATTCGCCCCAGCCCGACTCCGCGTACGTGGATCGCCAGGCGGTGTCGGAGGAGATCGCCGTCTCCAAACAACTCTGCGCCCGCCATGGCTGGCCGTCGATCGACGTGACGCGGCGCTCGATCGAGGAAACCGCGGCGGCGGTGGCCTCGCTGCTGCAGGAGCGCCGCCGCGTGGCGACGGCTGGTTCGTGAATCTTTGGCGCGCCGCGCCGCTCGTGCTCGCCTCCAAGAGCAAGGTGCGCCGCACATTGCTGGAAGCGGCCGGCATTCCGGTCGGGGTCGATCCCGCCGATATCGATGAACGCGCGGCGGAGGCGCCGCATGCGGGCGCTCTGCCGGAGAAAATCGCGCTGCTGCTTGCACGCGAAAAGGCGCTTGCGGTTGCACGTCGCCGACCGGGCTCGCTCGTGCTTGGCGCCGACCAGACCTTGGCGCTGGGTAATCGTCGCTTCTCCAAGCCCGCGACGATTTCGGTGGCGCGCGAGCAGCTCGCGGCACTTTCCAGCAAGACGCACGCACTCCATGCGGGCGTGGCGGTCGCCCGCGATGGCAAGATCTTGTTTGAGACGGTCACAACCGCGCATCTCACCATGCGCGCTCTCTCGAACGACGCGCTCGACGCCTATCTTTCCGCCGCCGGCGAACGAATACTCTTGAACGTCGGCGCTTATCAGCTCGAGGGCCTGGGCGTGCATTTGTTCGAGAAAATCGAGGGTGACCATTTCACCATCCTCGGTCTACCCCTCCTGCCGTTGCTCGCTTTTTTCCGCCGTGAAGGAATACTGCCGTGAGCCGTCGCGCCTGCGTGATTGGGCATCCTGTCAGCCATTCCCGTTCGCCGCTCATCCACGGCTATTGGCTGCGCGAGTACAAGATCGACGGCGAATACGTCCGCGAGGATGTGCCGCCGGCGGCGGTCGGAAATTTTCTCGACCGGCTTGGTGAAATCTATGTGGGAGCCAATGTTACGATCCCGCACAAGGAAGCGGCATTCGCGAAGCTGAAGCACCCCGACCCGGTGGCACGCGCCCTCGGCGCTGCCAACACGCTGTGGTTCGAAAACGGGGTACTCAGCGGTACCAACACCGACGCGCACGGGTTTCTCGCCCATCTCGACGCGAGTCTTCCCGGCTGGGACCGGCGCACCGAAACCGCGCTTGTGCTCGGCGCCGGCGGGGCTTCGCGCAGTATCGTCTATGCGTTGCTCGAGCGCGGCGTCGCCCGCGTCGTGATCGCAAACCGCAGCCCGGCACGTGCGGAAGCCTTGGCCGAGCACTTCGGCCCTGGGGTCGCGGTCGCCGATTTAGCCAGCATTTCCAGGGCTTTGGCCGCGACCGATATTCTGGTCAACGCCACCTCGCTCGGTATGAAAGGTCAGCCGCCGCTCGAGCTCGATCTGGCGCCGCTCAAGAAGACAGCGACCGTCTATGACATCGTCTATGTGCCGCTCGAAACGCCATTGCTTGCCGCAGCCCGCGCCCGCGGCCATCCGGTGGTCGACGGCGTCGGCATGCTGCTGCACCAGGCCGTTCCCGGCTTCGAGCGCTGGTTCGGCGTGCGTCCCCAGGTGACGCCTGCGCTGCGTAAGCTTCTGCTTGCCGACCTTGGCGAAAAGGAACGGCCATGATCGTGCTCGGTCTCACCGGCTCGCTCGGCATGGGCAAGACTACGACGGCGAAGCTGTTCGCCGAGGAGGGCGTGCCGGTATTCGATGCCGATGCCGTGGTGCACCGGCTCTATGACGGCGAAGCGGCGCCGCTCATCGAAGCGGCCTTCCCGGGCACGACAGCCGACGGCCGCGTCGATCGGGCGAAGCTTTCCGCCCGCGTGATAGGCATGACTGAAGCACTCAAGAAGCTCGAAACCATCGTGCATCCCCTGGTGCAAACCGCGCGGGAGCAATTCCTCGCCGAAGCCGAAGAACGGGGCGTGCCGGTCGTGCTGCTCGATGTGCCTCTGCTGTTCGAGACTGGCGGACATGGGCGGGTGGACAAGGTAGCGGTCGTCAGCGCTCCGCCCGAGGTTCAGCGCGAACGCGTACTTGAGCGACCAGATATGACGGTGGAGAAATTCGAAGCCTTCCTGGAACGCCAGATGTCAGATTCGGAAAAACGAGGCCGCGCCGATTTCGTGATCGACACCAGCCAGGGCATCGAGCCGGCCCGCGAACAGGTGCGCGCGATCCTGCGGGCACTTGCGGCCGCGACGCCGTCGCGGCAGAAGAAATAAGAGGAACCATGCGCGAGATCGTACTCGATACGGAAACGACGGGCCTCGACCCGTCCTCGGGCCACCGGGTGGTCGAGATCGGTTGCATCGAGCTAGCCAACCGCATCCCGACCGGCGCGACCTACCACATCTATCTCAACCCCGAGCGCGATATGCCGAGGGAAGCCGAGGCGGTGCACGGCCTTTCCCGCGAATTTCTCTCCGACAAGCCGTTGTTCGCCGAAATCGTCGACGATCTCATCGCGTTTCTCGGCGACGCGGTGCTTGTCATCCACAATGCGGGCTTCGATCTCGCGTTTCTCAATGCCGAATTCGAGCGCGCGAGCCGTCCGGGAATCGCGCGCGAGCGCGCGGTGGATACGCTGACGCTGGCGCGCCGCCGCCATCCCGGCGGACCGAACCGGCTCGACGATCTGTGCGTTCGCTACGGCATCGACAATTCACGCCGCACCAAGCACGGCGCACTCATGGACGCGGAGCTTCTGTCGGAGGTCTATGCCGAGCTCGTCGGCGGCCGCCAGGCGAAACTCGGTCTCGGCGAAGCGGCCACGACCGCGCGCCGCGGTCCCTCTAAAGCCGCGCCGCGTCGCACGCGTCGCCGCGTCGTCAACCTCACGGAAGCCGAGCTTGCTGCACACCGCGTTTTCGCGGCGAACCTGGGGCCTGCTGCGATCTGGCGCGACTATCTGTCGGACGAGGAGGTCGGCCCGGCCGGCAAAAAGTGACGCGCGGTCAGCGGGTGACGGCCTGCGGCGGCTGGCCCTGCAATTGCCCGGCGCGCTGCCGATAGAGCGCGGCGAAGTCGACTGGGTCGAGCATCATAGGCGGGTAGCCGCCGTCGCGCACCGCATCGCTGACGATCCCACGGGCGAACGGAAACAACAGCCGCGGGCATTCGATCAGTACCATCGGGTGGATGTTTTCCTGCGGAACGTTTTGCACGCGGAAAATGCCGGCATAGACCAGCTCGACATTGAACAGCAACGCGCCTTCGTTCTCGGCCTTGCCCTCGATCACCAGTTCGACCTCGAAATCGGTGTTCGACAACGGCTTGGCGTTGACATTGATCTGGACATTGATTGCCGGCGGCTTGGTGAGCTGCATCAGCGACTGCGGCGCGTTCGGATTCTCGAACGAGAAATCCTTGACGTACTGGCCGAGCACGTTGAGGGAGGGTGCGACCGGGATATTGGCCTCGCCGGGACCACCATTTGTGCTGCTCATCACTGTCTCCGTACGCCCCAAAACCGCCGCAGATCGTCGCCGCGGCGGCAGTCGCTAACACGGTTTCCCCCGGCGGCACAAGGAAACGGCACGCTCACGGCTTCGTCGGTTGGCGCGCCGCCGCGGATCGTCTAACGTCCGCGATTAAGAGCGCTGCACCGGCGTTGGAATCGCGGCGCCAAGGCCCCATATGGGGTCTGGGGCCGGCGGGCGCCCGTGACGGGCGGATTGGCAAAGTTCGGCTGGACTAGAACGACTGTGTTCGACCTCTACACGATCATCTTCCTCGCGCTCGCCGTGTTCATTTTCGTACGGCTCAGAAGCGTGCTCGGCAGTCGCACCGGCCGCGAACGGCCGCCCTATGACCCGTTCTCGGCGCCGGATCCTGCAGCCAAGCCCGCGAATTCCCGCGACAAAGTGGTCACGCTTCCGGGCCGTACCGCGCCGACCCCGCAGCGCGAAGGCGAAGCCGCTCCGCCCGCCGCCGAGCGCTGGGCCGGTATCGCCGAGCCGGGCTCGGCCGTGGCCGTCGGTCTCGACGCCGTCGTCGCGCAGGATCGCGAGTTCGACATCGGCCATTTCCTCACCGGCGCCAAGTCCGCTTACGAGATGATCGTCACCGCATTCGCCGACGGCGACACCAAGGCGTTGAAAAACCTGCTCGCCAAGGACGTCTATGACGGCTTCGCGGCGGCGATCGCCGAGCGCGAGGGCCGCGGCGAGAAGATGGAGACGCGTTTCGTCGCGATCGAGAAGACCGAAGTGGCCGCCGCCGAGCTCAAGGGTAAAATCGCGCAGATCACCGTTCGCTTCGTCTCCCAGCTGGTCTCCGTTACCAAGAATCGCGCCGGCGAAGCGGTCGACGGCAGCCCGGACCGCGTCACCGACGTCACCGACATCTGGACCTTCGCGCGCGAGATCGGCGCCCGCGACCCGAACTGGAAGCTCGTCGCCACCGAATCCG
>JAYUHJ010000186.1:0-4760 GCA_043767065.1 Hyphomicrobiales bacterium
GGTCGAATGACGAGCGCGATGCAGGCAGTCACTTCTTATCCCTCCCCCTTGTGGGGAGGGTGGCGAGCCCGCCGTAGCGCGAAGCGTGAAGGCGTGGCGAGCCGGGTGGGGGTGGCAGCGTTCGCGCTCAGGCCGTTACCACCCCCACCCGACCGCTCGCATTCGCTCGCGGCCACCCTCCCCACAAGGGGGAGGGAAAAGAAGATATGACCTCTCTCACCTCCCTCACGCTCACCGAAGCGCGCGACGGGCTGCGCGCGAAGAAATTCTCCGCGCGCGAACTGGCCGACGCGCATCTGAACGCGATGGAGCAGGCGCGCGGGCTGAATGCCTTCGTGCTGGAGACGCCCGAGCGTGCGCGCGAGATGGCGGCGCAGGCCGACAGGCATATTGCAAAAGGCGAGGCGCGGCCGCTCGAAGGCATTCCGCTCGCGATCAAGGATCTGTTCGCGACCGAAGGAGTCCGCACCACAGCCTGCTCGAAAATTCTCGACGGCTTCACGCCGACCTATGAATCGACGGTCACGAGCCAATTGTGGCGCGATGGCGCGGTGCTGCTCGGAAAAACGAACAACGACGAGTTCGCCATGGGCTCGTCGAACGAGACTTCCGCGTTCGGACCGGTGACTTCGCCCTGGCGGCGCAAGGGCTCGAATGCGCCGCTGGTGCCCGGCGGCTCCTCGGGCGGATCGGCGGCGGCGGTGGCGGCAAAGCTCTGCCTCGGCGCCACCGGCACCGACACCGGCGGCTCGATCCGCCAGCCCGCCGCCTTCACCGGTATCGTTGGCCTGAAGCCGACTTACGGACGCTGTTCGCGCTTCGGCATCGTCGCGTTCGCGTCCTCGCTCGACCAGGCCGGGCCGCTCGCGCGCACGGTGCGCGACGCGGCGATCCTGTTGCGCTCCATGGCCGGGCACGACCCGAAGGATTCGACTTCTGCAGACAAAGAAGTGCCCGATTACGAAAAGGCGATCGGCAAATCTGTGAAAGGGATGAAGATCGGCATCCCGAGGGAATATCGCCTCGATGGCATGCCCAACGAGATCGAGAAGCTGTGGGCGCAGGGCGCCGAATGGCTGAAGCAGGCGGGCGCCGAGATGGTCGAGATTTCGCTGCCGCACACCAAATACGCGCTGCCGGCTTATTACATCGTGGCGCCGGCCGAGGCCTCGTCCAATCTCGCGCGCTATGACGGCGTGCGCTACGGCCTGCGGGTGCCGGGGCGCGACGTGATCGGCATGTACGAGGCTACGCGCGCCGCGGGCTTCGGCGCCGAGGTGCGGCGGCGCATCCTGATCGGCACTTATGTTTTGTCGGCGGGCTATTACGACGCTTATTACCTGCGCGCGCAGAAGGTGCGGACGCTGATCAAGCGGGACTTCGAAGAAGTTTTCGCCAAGGGCGTGGACGCAGTGCTGACACCGGCGACGCCTTCCGCGGCATTCGCGATCGGCGAAAAATCGGGCGCCGATCCGGTCGAGATGTATCTGAACGACGTGTTCACGGTGACGGTGAACATGGCGGGCCTGCCGGGCATCTCGGTTCCGGCCGGTCTCGACGGCGCCGGCCTGCCGCTCGGGCTGCAGCTCATCGGGCGGCCGTTCGACGAGGAAAGCCTGTTCTCGCTCGGCCAGGTGATCGAACAGGCGGCGGGGAAATTCCAGCCGGAGGCATGGTGGGCATGACGAAATTCCGCACGCTCGACGAATTCAAGCGCTCGCTCGCGGAGGCCGCGCCACCCGCGCATCTCTCCGTGCCGCTCGCTTCGCTGTGGTGGATGGGGAAGGGCGACTGGAAGCGCGCGCACGGTCTCGTCGATGACGCCGAGGGCCGCAGCGAGGCCTGGGTGCACGCGCATCTGCATCGCGTGGAAGGGGATCTGCCGAACGCGCGCCATTGGTACGCGCAAGCCGGCCGCGAGCCGGCGGAGGGCTCGCTCGAGTACGAGCGCGACATGATGGCGAAGACGATCATCGAGGGTGAGATGTGATGGTTTCAGGTCGAAGAGGTGCAGGCATGAAATTCGCGGCTTCGCTCGTGCTTGCCGCAGCATTGCTGCTCGCGTTCATTCTCGTGCCTGACGCGCGCGCCGCCGAGCCGCAGCCCGGACTATGGGAAGTGAAGATCAAGACCGGCGGTCCTTCCGCGCCGCATGAGCAGGTGAATACAAGCTGCGTCACGCCGGAGCACACGAAAAATATCGCCACCGGCTTCGGTCCGGCGGATACCCCCGGCACATCTTGCACGCAGGCGAACTACAAATGGGACGGCACCAGGATCACGTACCAGATACAATGCAAAATGCCGAACAGCACTTCCGAAGGCGACGTGACGTATGTGTTCGATACGCCGACCCGTTACACGGCGACGATGAAGAACAAGATTTCGGTGCGCGGCCAGAGCATCGTCACCACCATGACGATGGAAGGCCGCCGCGTTGGCGATTGCCCGAAATAAATGCAAGGTAAAAACGACATGTCAAAAAAAGGACTAGGTTTGAGCAAGACAAATGTAGTTTTTTTGTAGCGACTAGAGAGGGCGGCGAGGATGCTTTCTTGGCTCAAGAGTAAGGGCGAAAACGCCCGGGTCTATATGTGTACGAAGGAACTGAAATGGGAATTGGAGTCAGCTAACGCGCTCCGGCGGGCCCGCATATTGGTTTTGGGGCAGATCGTACGAGCAACTAGTTTCGGCACGGAGCCGTTGATTCAAGACATGCTCAATCGTCCGCTCGACTATCCCCGCGTGGATTTAGTGAAGCTTTACGAGGGAATTGAGAACATTCGCAACCAAAGCAACGCGCAACTTGAACATCTCAAGAAGGTAACTCCTAGAATCATGACAATGGAAATGCCGCAGTTCGTTATTGATCGGGCAAAGGATGCGGCGCGAGGGCTGGAAATATGGTTGTGCACACTGGGCGCTGGCATTGTTCCTGATAGGCGCGATGAGGTGCGCGAGATATGGGACTTGCTTCAAGGGAGCATGAACACTGCTCCTGACGCTGTCGTATCGTTGATGCGAGACGATAAACAAATGCAGCAAGGCTTAACCGGGATCGGAAGTCCCGGTGGAGAAACGATTTGGGATGATCTTTCGCCCGAACAAGTGCTCGCTGCTTGCACCTTTGTGCCATCCTCTTTTTTAAAGAGACTTGAGGGTTGATCTAAATGAAATCGGGTTCGAAGAACTCGAAACTCATCCCTGGCGCCAAGGGCGACTGGGAGGTGGTGATCGGCATGGAGGTCCATGCCCACGTCACTTCGAAGGCCAAGCTGTTCTCCGGCGCTTCGACCGAGTTCGGCGGCGAGCCGAACAGCCAGGTCTCGCTGGTGGACGCCGCGATGCCGGGTATGTTGCCGGTCATCAACGCTTTTTGCGTCGAACAGGCGGTGCGTACCGGGCTCGGGCTCAAGGCCAAGATCAACAAGAAATCCGTGTTCGACCGTAAGAATTATTTCTATCCGGACCTGCCGCAGGGCTATCAGATCAGCCAGTACAAGAGCCCGGTGGTGGGCGAGGGCCGCGTGCTCGTCGACACGCACGACGGCGAGATCGAGGTCGGCATCGAGCGGCTGCATCTGGAGCAGGACGCCGGCAAGTCGATCCACGACCAGCACCCGAGCCTGTCGCTCGTCGATCTCAACCGCTCCGGCGTCGCGCTGATGGAGATCGTGTCGAAGCCCGACCTGCGCTCGTCCGACGACGCCAAGGCGTATCTCACCAAGCTGCGCGCAATCCTGCGTTACCTCGGCACCTGCGACGGCGACATGGAGAAGGGCTCGCTCCGCGCCGACGTGAACGTTTCGGTGCGCAAGCCTGGCGGCGCGCTCGGCACGCGCTGCGAGATCAAGAACATGAACTCGATCCACTTCATCGGCCAGGCGATCGAGCACGAAGCGCGGCGGCAGATCGAAATCCTCGAAGACGGCGGCAAGATCGAGCAGGAGACGCGGCTGTTCGATCCCGGCAAGCGCGAGACGCGCTCCATGCGCAGCAAAGAAGAGGCGCACGATTACCGCTATTTCCCCGATCCCGATTTGTTGCCGCTCGAATTCGACGACGCGTTCGTGACCAGGATCGCGGCCTCGCTGCCGGAACTGCCGGACGAGAAAAAAGCGCGCTTCGTAAAGAGCTACGGGCTTTCGGCTTATGACGCGGGGGTTCTAGTGGCCGAGCGCGAGACCGCCGAATTTTTCGAGGAAGCCGCCAAGGGCCGCGACGCCAAGGCGGCGGCTAATTACGTGATCAACGATCTCTATGGCCGCCTCAACAAGGAAGGCAAAGGCATCGAGCATTCGCCCGTGTCGGCCAAGCAGGTGGGGGCGATCCTCGATCTGATCGGTGAGGGGACGATCTCGGGCAAGATCGCCAAGGACCTGTTCGAGATCGTCTGGGCCGAAGGCGGCGATCCGCGCAAGATTGTCGAGCAGCGCGGGATGAAACAGGTCACTGATACTGGCGCGATTGAGAAGGCCGTGGACGAAGTCATCGCCAAGAACCCGGACAAAGTTGCCGATGCAAAGACGAAACCGCAGGCGCTCGGCTGGTTCGTCGGTCAGGTGATGAAAGCCACCGGCGGCAAGGCCAATCCGCAGGCGGTGAATGAGCTTCTCAAGAAGAAGCTCGGAATCTGAGCGGCTCTGCAGTTCCCTCCCCCTGAAAGGGGGAGGGGGGCGAGCCGCGATAGCGGCGAGCCGGGTGGGGGTCATCGTCGCCGCAAAAGTGCCCCCCCCCCCGGGGGGGGGGGGGGGGGGGGG
>JAYUHJ010000187.1:0-1987 GCA_043767065.1 Hyphomicrobiales bacterium
CGTGCGAGCTTGGCCACCAGCTGCTCGTGCGCGGGATAGCGATAGGCGTGCATGAACACGATGGCGACCGCGCCGATGCCGTCTTGTTTTGCGCGTTCCAGCTCCGTGCGTACGGCGGCGAGATCGGGCGCCTGTTCCACGGCACCATCGGCGAGCACGCGCTCGTTCACCTCGACGACGCGCTCATAGAGCATTTCGGGCTTAATGATATTGCGCGCGAAAATCTTGGGCCGCGCCTGGTAGCCGATTCTAAGCGCGTCGCGGAAACCCTTGGTTATGAGTAATAGAGTGCGCTCACCCTTGCGCTCCAGCAGCGCATTGGTGGCGACCGTGGTCCCCATCTTCACTGCGCCGATCGCGCTCTTTTCGATCGGCGCACCCGGCTTGAGCCCGAGCACCTCGCGGATGCCTTGCACCGCGGCGTCGCGATAGGCCGGGCTTTCGGACAAGAGTTTCCGCGCCGTGAGGCTGCCGTCGGGGGCGCGCGCAACGATGTCGGTGAAGGTGCCGCCGCGGTCGATCCAGAAGTCCCAAGCGCCTTGCATCGTGCGGCCTTCGCCCCCCATCATGCGCCTTCATAGCATGCGTATTTTCCTGGATCGCCTCTATCTCTATTCCGGCTACGCCGCCGGCGCGTTCATGCTCGCGATCTTCGTGCTCATGATGCTGCTCTCGGCCGGGCGCCAGTTCACGCTCAACGTCCCGGCCGGCGACGATTTCGTTTCCTGGTGCATGGCGGCGATGGCCTTTCTCGGCCTGGCGCACACCTTCCGCTCGGGCGAGATGATCCGGGTCGGCCTGCTGATCGACCGCTTCGAGGGCCGCACGCGCCATTTCATCGAGATCGGCGCGCTCGTGATCGGCACCGGCTTTGTGGGCTTTTTTGCTTGGTTTGCGGTGTCGATGACCTGGGATTCGTTCCGCTTCCACGACATTTCGCAGGGCGTGGTCGCGGTGCCGCTGTGGATTCCGCAGCTCGGCTATTCGGGCGGGCTGGTGATCCTGCTGATCGCGTTCGTCGACGAGCTCGTGCACGTGCTGCGCGGCGGGGATCCGCGCTACGAGAAGCCCAAGCCCAAGACCGCCGAGGAAGTCGTCGAGCGTGCCATTCAGAGCGGGGTCTGAATGGAGCTGCTGCAGATTGCCCTTGTTCTGTTGATCGTGCTCGCGGTGTTGCTGGCGGGCGGGGTGTGGATCGCGATCGCGCTGATGGCCTGTGGCTGGCTCGGCATGCAGTATGTGGGCGGCAATATTCCCGCCGGGCCGGTGCTGGCGACCACGATCTGGGGCAATAGCGCGTCGTGGACGCTGGCGGCGCTGCCGCTCTTCATCTGGATGGGCGAGATTCTCTTCCGTACCAAGCTCTCGGAGGAAATGTTCCGCGGGCTGGCACCGTGGCTCAATCGAATTCCCGGACGGCTCATGCACGTGAACGTGCTGGCGTGCGGAATTTTCGGCTCGGTCTCTGGCTCTTCGGCCGCGACTTGCGCCACGGTCGCCAAGATTGCGTTGCCGGAGCTGAAAAAGCGCGGCTACGACGAGAACATCAGCATCGGCTCGCTCGCCGGGGCCGGCACGCTCGGCATTCTCATTCCGCCCTCGATCATGATGGTGGTCTATGCGGTGCAGGCCAACGTCTCGATCATTCAAGTATTCCTCGCCGGTTTTCTTCCCGGCCTGCTCGTGATGGCGCTCTATAGCGGCTACATCGCGGGCTGGTCGCTGTTGAATCCGCACAAGACGCCGCCGGCCGATCCGCCGATGTCGTTGCGCAAGAAGCTGAGCGAGTCGGCGAAGCTCCTTCCGACACTCTTGTTGATCTTGCTCGTGTTTCTTTCGCTGCTGCTCGGCTGGGCCACGGCAACCGAGTGTGCGGCCTGGGGCGTGCTCGGCGCGCTTCTGATCGCCTGGTGGCACGGGACGCTGTCGTGGGAATCGTTCTGGGCGAGCGTGATGGGCGCGACGCGCGTCACCTGCATGATCATGC
>JAYUHJ010000188.1:0-4752 GCA_043767065.1 Hyphomicrobiales bacterium
CATCCTGACCGGCACCAGCACTTATACCGGCGGCACCACGATCACGGCCGGCACGCTGCAGCTCGGCGCAGGCGGCACTACCGGCTCGATCCTCGGCGATGTCGTCAACTACGGCACCTTCATCATCAACCGCTCCAATGCCTACACCTTTGCCGGGGCGATCAGCGGCACCGGGGCGTTCCAGAAGGCCGGCGCCGGCGTCACGACCTTGACCGGCGCCAGTACCTATACCGGCGGCACCTCGATCACCGCCGGCACGCTGCAGATCGGAGCGGGCGGCACCACGGGCTCGATCGTCGGCAACGTCGTCAACAACGCCATCTTCGCGATCAACCGCGCCGATCTCTTTACCTTCGCAGGCGTCATCTCCGGCACCGGTGCGTTCCAGCAGCTCGGCGCCGGCACCACCGTCCTCACCGGCGCCAACATCTATACCGGCGTGACGACGGTTTCGGCGGGTGTTCTGCAGCTCGGCGACGGCGGCCTCACCGGCTCGATTGTCGGCAACGTCACCAACAATGCGATCTTCGCGATCAACCGGTCAAATCTTTACACCTATGCCGGAGCGATCTCCGGCACCGGGGCGTTCCAGCAGCTCGGGCCCGGCACCACGGTCTTCACCGGCACCAGCACTTATACCGGCGGCACCCTGATCAGCGCCGGCACGCTGCAGATCGGAGCGGGCGGCACCACGGGCTCGATCGTCGGTGACGTCACCAACAACAGCATCTTCGCCATCAACCGCGCCGACCTCTTCACCTTCGCCGGCGTCATCTCCGGCACCGGCCAGTTCCGTCAGATCGGAACCGGCATTACCTACCTCTCGGGTGTCAGCACCTACAGCGGTGCGACTTTTGTCGATGCTGGCATGCTTATCGTAGACGGTTCCATCGCTTCATCGAGTGGACTGACAGTTGCTGCCGGCGCCATGTTGGCCGGCAATGGCATTGTTTCTTCGACCACGATAAATACCGGCGGCACGATCGCGCCCGGGCTTTCAATCGGTTTGCTCACCGTACAAGGCAATTTCGTATTTCAAACCGGCAGCACTTATTTCGCTGAGCTGTCGCCAAGCACAGCCGACAATATCGTCGTTACAGGTACCGCAACATTGGCTGGAAACGTGCAGGCGTACTTCCAGCTCGGAAACTATGTCCCCAGGAGCTACACAATTCTCTCGGCAACCGGTGGACTCACCGGCACTTTCGATTCGCTTACGACATTCAACCTCCCTACCTATTTCATCGCCAGTCTGGGTTACAACGCGAACGATGTGTTGCTGAACCTATCGCTGGCACTTGGGCAAGTGCCCGGTCTCAACCGCAATCAGCTCGCAGTCGCATCTGCTATCGACAGAGCCTTTAACACCGGCGGTGGGATTGGCGGCCCGCTAACGGCTCTGTTCAATATATTGCCGTCTTCATTGCCTGCAGCATTAACTCAGCTTTCGGGCGAGGTCGCGGTCGGCGCACAACAGGCGGCCTCCTTCGCCATGAACTCGTTCCTGCCAATGTTGTTGAACCCCTTCAATGACAACCGAGTCGGTGCCATTGGCTTTGGCCCGACAGTCGGCAACTCCCTCGAGCCGTGGGGCCCTTTGGCATCGACCTCGGCACTTGCCTACGCACCCTCGCTCCAGCCTGTGAGTCAGCGGACCGACAATCGCTTGAATTTTTGGGCCTCAGCCTATGCTGGCGTAAATCGAATTGCGGGCGACACGTTGATTGGCAGCCATGACACGGCTGCCCGGATTAGCGGCTTCGCTGTGGGCGTTGACCAAAGAGTCTCACACAGCACGATGATCGGTTTTGCGCTTGCTGGAGGCGGAAGTTCTTGGAGCTTGACGGATGGGCTCGGTAGTGGCCGCACAGACTTTATTCACGCTGGCCTATACGCCCTAACGCGCAATGGACCCGCCTATTTCTCGGCAGCGCTCGCCTATGCTTGGCACCAAGCCTCAACCGACCGCACGGTAGCGATTACCGGCACGGATCGACTGGCTGCAGATTTCCATATTCATGGCCCGGGATTGCGTTTCGAGAGCGGTTATCGGTTCGCAACCAACTTGTTCGACTTCACGCCTTACGTCGGCGGTCAGTTACAGGCCATCTTCATCCCTTCTTACCGCGAGCATGCTGCCTCCGGCTCGCCGGGCTTCGCTCTCGATTACGATGCCAAGACCGCGCTGCTTGCGCGCAGCGAACTCGGTTTCTGGCTTGGCCGGACTATTCCTCTTGCCGATGGGACGCTGCTCACCGTTCGATCTCGCCTGGCCTGGGTGCATGATTTCAACAACGTCCGCCGGATCACTGCGACATTCCAGACGCTGCCGGGAGCTACTTTCACCATCGATGGAGCCACGCCCGCACAGAACATCGCTCTTGCGTCATTTATCGCGGAACTAAAATTCCAAAACCGTGTGACCCTTAGCGCCAAGTTCGACGGCGAGTTTGCTGGGAATCTGTACAGCTACAGTGGAAGCGGCATGCTGAAATTCGAATGGTAGGCCAACCAATGGCAGGGATTTATCATCAAAGTTAGAGCGCGGAGCAGGACGATGCGAACATCAGCGGAAGTTAGAACTTGTCCCAAGTGCCGAGCGGAGCCGATGCGACTCGTGAGTTGCATCGAGCCTCATCCAATTCATGGACTTGGGTTCCAATCGCAACTGCTCGCTTGTGAGGAGTGTGGACAGCGCTTAGGAGAGATAGTGAAATTGGTATCTCCCCCGGCACACATGGTTCCAAGACACTGGCGCTGCACGAATTGCGGCTTACAGATGGAAATCAAAGATCGCGTCAATCCCCATCCGAAACACGGAGAGGATTATGAGCTTCTGAAGATGACCTGCATGGGGTGCGGCCGCGCCGCAACCGCGGATGTTTGGACGAGGTAATTCAGACTATTAGTCCTGCAGTAAGCACGGAGCGCCGATTGCTTGGTCAAAAGAAACCACGGATGGAAGGGTTCAATGATGTCGCTCCGCGCGCTTTGCGTAATCGTCCAAACCTCTTGCCTAGCCCTGACCCTGACGCTGGGTGCGGTCCATGCGCAGTCCGCGGCCGAGACCGGCTATCAGCCGTCCGTTGGTCAGGACGGCAAGGATGTCGTCTGGATCCCGACGCCGCAGGCGCTGGTCGACCGCATGCTGGACATGGCCAAGGTCACGCCCAATGACATCCTGGTCGATCTCGGTTCCGGTGACGGCCGGACCGTGTTAACGGCCGCCAAACGCGGAGTTTCGGCCCTGGGAATCGAGTTCAACCCGGATTTGGTCGCCCTCTCGCAAGTGACGGCCAAGGCAGAAGGTGTCGGCGACACGGCGCGGTTTGTCCAGGGCGATATCTTCGAGGTTGATTTCACCAACGCGACGGTCGTGACCATGTTTCTTCTCCAGCCGCTCAACGAGCGCCTTCGGCCCCAGCTCCTAAAGATGAGACCCGGCACTCGTCTCGTATCCAACACCTTCGACATGGGCGATTGGGTATCTGACGACAGCATACGTGCGGGCGGGGGCTGCACCGGCTGGTGCCGCGCCTATCTTTGGATCGTGCCAGCCAATGTCGAAGGCGATTGGCGACTACCGCAGGGACTGCTGACGCTCACGCAGAAATATCAGATGCTGACGGGTACATTGACGGTCGGCGGCAAGCAGACTCCGATCTCGGAGGGCCGCATGAATGGCGAGGCGATCTCGTTCGTAGTCGGCGGCCAGCTGATCACCGGACGCGTCAGCGACAACACGATCGAATTCGCCAAGGGCTCTGGACCGGCGTGGGGTCCAGCGACGCGCTAAATCGGATCCGCCTTCGGGCGTGGCACCCGGCTTAAAGTTGAGACCGCCGATAACGCTCGCAGGCTCGGCGATAACGTTTTAAAGCGGCGCAAAAATGCAAAGGCCCCGGGAGAGAGAGCACCGGGGCCTTGCTGTACTCTAAGCGGAACGCTTAGAGCCGGTAGAGGATCTGGTCGGTCCAGAAGCGCTCGAGCCGCTGCAGCGCCTTGTTCAGCGTCTGCAGCTCGCCCGCGTTGATGCCGCCGACCGGCTCCACGGTCTGGACGTGCTTCTGGTAGAGGTTCTCGACGATGTCGCGAACCTCGCCGCCCTTGTCGGTCAGGCTGATGCGCACCGAGCGGCGGTCGACCCGCGACCGCGCGTGATGCAGATAGCCCATCTCGACGAGCTTCTTGAGGTTGTAGGAAACGTTAGAGCCGAGATAATAGCCGCGCGTGCGCAGCTCTCCGGCCGTCAGCTCGGCGTCGCCGATATTGAACAGCAAGAGCGCCTGGACGCTGTTGATGTCCGAGCGGTTGCGGCGGTCGAACTCGTCCTTGATCACATCGAGCAACCGGCGATGCAGCCGCTCGACCAGCGTGAGCGCTTCGAGATAGAGCGGCTTGATCTGCGGCTCTTCCGAACGCTCGGTTCGCTCAGCGGTTTCCACCGCCGCACGCGCAAGATTCTTCATTTGACGCCTCTTGATTTAGCCGGCCATTTTTATGCCGGTCTGCCATCCCGAGGCGTGGTTGTACCCAGCACGCGGAAAAGAAGGCTTAAATTGCTAGATGAATCCTTTATCACCAGAGAGATTCATATTGCGTTGACCAACGAAACTTCGCTGCCGCGCCGGATCAGCCGCCGCGCAGGAAGCGGATGATCCCGGAAAAATCTTTTCCGCCCTCGCCGGAA
This sequence comes from Hyphomicrobiales bacterium, assembly GCA_043767065.1. Lineage (GTDB taxonomy): Bacteria > Pseudomonadota > Alphaproteobacteria > Rhizobiales > Xanthobacteraceae > JAHFPN01. The sequence continues at coordinate 4,691 of JAYUHJ010000188.1, forward strand.
TCCACGTATTTCCCATAAAGGGACGCCGCTTCCTTGCCGAGTGGAGTGGTGGCGCTCCCGGC
>JAYUHJ010000189.1:0-11248 GCA_043767065.1 Hyphomicrobiales bacterium
CAGAAGCTCGTCGCGGTGCGGCCATCCACGCTGGGCCAGGCCAACCGCATCGACGGCATGACTCCGGCTGCGCTGGCGCTGGTGGCGTTGCACGCACGCCGTCGCGCCGGATGAATTCCGCCGAACTTCAGAAAGATCGTGCAGAAGCACTGCAGCTCGTGCCTGTTTCACGTGAAACGGCAGCGCGGCTCGACGAGTTCGCGATTTTGCTGCTGCGCTGGCAAAAGGCCGTGCAGCTGGTGGCGCCGTCGACCTTGCCGAAGCTCTGGACCCGCCACATCGCCGACAGCCTGCAGATCGTCGAGTTCGCGCCCGGGGCGAAGCGCTGGATCGATCTCGGATCCGGCGGCGGATTTCCCGGTCTTGTCGTTGCGATTGCACTTGCTAAGACGCCGGACGCGATCGTGCATCTGGTGGAGAGCGATACGCGCAAGGCTGCGTTCCTGCGCGAAGCCGTGCGCATCAGTGGCGCGCCGGCAAAAGTCCACCATGAGCGGGTCGAGTCGGCGGCGGAACGATTCGCTAGAAGTGTTGATATCGTCACCGCACGGGCGCTGGCGCCGCTTGCGCGGCTCCTGGAACTCACGGCACCATTGCTAAGTGGTGGTGCGCGCGGGGTTTTTCTCAAGGGTCAAGATGTTGATAACGAATTGACCCAAGCCGCTAAATCTTGGAACATCAGCGCGGAGACATTCCCCAGTCGCACGGACCCGCGCGGACGGATTCTAATCATAGAGCGCGCAGTGCGTCAAAATGTCGCAGGTCAGCACTAGGTGGGAGTTCGGCCGATGATCCTAGCCAAGCGACCCCGCGTCCTCGCCCTCGCCAACCAAAAGGGCGGCGTTGGCAAAACCACGACCGCGATCAATCTCGGTACCGCGCTGGCGGCGATCGGCGAGCGCGTCCTGATCGTCGATCTCGATCCGCAGGGCAACGCATCGACCGGGCTCGGCATCGACCGCAAAAGCCGCACGCACTCGACCTACGACGCTCTGACCAACGACGAGAAGCTCACGGCGATCGCGATGGAGACCGCGGTGCCGCAGCTGCATATCGCGCCGGCGACCATGGATCTTTCCGGCTTCGAACTCGAGGTCGCGCAACAGCGCGATCGCGCGCACCGGCTGCGCAAGGCGATCGACGCCGTGCCACCGGCAAGCGAAGGCGGCTACAGCTACGTGCTGGTCGATTGTCCGCCGTCGCTAAATCTTCTGACCATCAACGCCATGACCGCGGCGGATTCGATTCTGGTCCCGCTGCAGTGCGAGTTCTTCGCGCTCGAAGGATTGTCGCAGCTCTTGAAGACGGTCGAGCAAGTCAAGACGACGCTCAATCCGTCGCTTACCATCCATGGCATCGTGCTCACCATGTACGACGCGCGGAACAATCTCTCCGACCAGGTGGTGGCCGACGTGCGCCAGTTCATGGGCGACAAGGTCTACGACACTATCATTCCGCGTAACGTGCGCGTCTCCGAGGCGCCGTCCTACGGCAAGCCGGTGCTGCTTTACGATCTAAAGTGCGTTGGCGCGCAGGCGTACCTCAAGCTCGCTTCCGAAATCGTGCAGCGCGAGCGCGCGCTCGCCGCCGCGTGACCGGGCGCAAAGCCAACATGGCCGAAGAACATCGCTCGCGACTGGGCAGGGGACTTGCCGCACTGATCGGCGACGTCGGCGACGAGAGCGCCGCGGTCGAGCGCGCGCGCGGCCAGCGGCGCGTGCCGATCGAGTTTCTGAAAGCCAACCCGCGCAATCCGCGCAAGACCTATCCCGAGGAAGAGCTCGCGGAGCTTACGGCCTCGATCAAGGAAAAAGGCATCCTGCAGCCGATTCTAGTGCGCACCATGCGCGGCAAAGCCGACGTCTACGAGATCGTCGCCGGTGAGCGGCGCTGGCGGGCGGCGCAGCGGGCAGGGCTGCACGACGTGCCGGTGCTGCTGATGGAGATCGGCGACCGCGAAGCGCTCGAGATCGCCATCGTCGAAAACGTCCAGCGCTCCGATCTCAATCCGATGGAAGAGGCGGCCGGCTACGAGGCGCTGACCGAGCAATTCGGCCATGGGCCCGCCGATCTCGCCCGCGTCGTCGGCAAGAGCCGCAGCCATGTCGCCAATACGCTCCGGCTGCTGAAGCTTCCGAAAAGCGTGCAGCGCTACCTGATCGATGGAAAATTGACCGCCGGCCACGCGCGCGCACTTCTGGCGCATGGCGATCCGGAAAAGCTCGCGCGCCAGATCATCGCCAAGGGCCTGAGCGTTCGCGAAGTCGAGGCGCTTGCGCAGGAGCGGGCGGTGGAGCGCGGCAAGCCGGGGCGGAGCCGGCCGCGCAAAGCCAAAGACGCCGATACGGCCGCGCTCGAAAAACGGCTTTCCGATGCGCTTGGGCTGGTGGTGCAGATTGCGCACCGTGGCAGCGGCGGGGAGCTGCGTGTTCGCTACAAGACGCTCGAGCAACTCGATGCGCTCTGCCGCCGTCTCGGCGTCCGCACTTAATATATAGAGTCGGCCTAGGCGCGCCCGCGCCGCTTGCCCATGCGCGCAAGCGACAACAGCGCGCGCTCGGTAATCGCATCGGCAAGCGGGGCCTGGCGGCGCGCGGAAAGCGAGGCGCCGCCGAATGCGATCAGCGCTTCGGCCAATGCAAGCGTGCTCAAGCGCGAAAGGGCCTTTTCTATCAAAGGCTTACGACGGAAGTGAATCTTGGGCTGAGTGCGATCGACGACATCCGACACGCTTCCGATGTGCTCGACCTCGAGGCTCAAGCGGTGGAGGAACGCCACGTTCCGGATCGCGGCGCTAAGAACTACGCTTGCTGGAATTCCCGCCGCTTGAGTCTTGGCGAGCGCAGTGAGCGCGGCTTCGGCTTCGCCTGCGGCAGCCGCATCGACCGCGTCATCGAGCGCAAGCGCCGAGGCATCGGCGATCACCGCCTGCACATCGTCGAGCCCGATGCGTTTGCTGCCAGCCGAAAAGAGCACGAGCTTGTCGAGCTCGGCGCGGGTCGCCAGACGATCCGCGCCCAGCAGGCCGACAAGCGCATCGCGCGCGTCGGCATCGATGGACATGCCGGCGGCGCTCAAGGTGCGCTCCACCAGGCGCAACAAATCGCGCTCGGTATCGGCATAGCAGGCAATCGCCGCGGCGGCCGGCGAGGATTCGCAAAGCGTACGCAGCGGCGCGTTCTTTCTGAGATCGCCGGCCTCAATCACGATCAGGGCGCCCATTGGCGGATCGGAAAGCAAAGGCTTCAGTGCATCGGCGAAGCTCTTGTTGCCGGCGCGCACGCGCACCACGCGATTGCCGCCGAACAGACCGATGGTACGCGCCTCGTCGGATAAGCGCGCCGGATCGGCGGCGATCACATCGCCCTCGAGGGCGACCACCGAGAACGCGTCGTCCGCCTTGCCGCCGGTCGCAACCTTCACGATGGAATCGGCGCGCTCGCGCACCAGGCCGAGATCGGGTCCGAAAACGAGAACGACGGGCCGGCGCGGATCGGGCCGAAGGAGGAAGGGCTCGATCTCGCCGCTCTTCAGCGCCACCACGGCGAGGGCGCCTTCAGGTTCGGGTGAGGAAATAGGTCGCCAGCCGCGCACGGATTTGCTGCGCGACCGCCTTGGCCGCGCGGTTCTCCGCATCGCGGATACCGCGCAGGCGCGCGAAGCGCTGCATGCTGCGGTCGACCGACACGCGGGCGAGCGCGGAATCGGTGAGCACCAGCTTTTTGGAGGCGACATCGACGAGCCGATAGTTGACGGTGAGCCCGACGGTATCGACTTGTGAAATGCCGGTCGTCGGATCGACGATCGGAGTCTGTGTGCGGGTCGAGATCGTCATGGTAAGCCTGAACGGAGCGCCGGCCGGATTGCCGTCGCCGCCGGTGAGTTCGAAAATGATGTCGTTGCGGATCTCCTGGCCGACGCGCCCTTCGACCTCGGCGATCTCAACGTCGCGCAACGCATCGCGCAGCGAGGGCCCGCCGCCAACGGGCAGTTCGCCGTACATGGGCTGAAAGCAGCCTGCGAGCGCGATCGAGAGCGCGCCGATTGCGGCAAAGCGGCAGCCGGCGCCGTCGATCCAGTTACGCCACGACATTCACGATCCTCTGTGGAACCACGATGATACGCTTGGGCGGGCGCCCTTCCAAGGCGCGCCGAACCGGCTCCAGCGCCAGTACCGCCGCCTCGACGTCCTTGATCGCGGCATCGCGCGCCACGGTGACATCGGCGCGCTTCTTGCCATTGATCTGAACCGGCAAGGTGATCATCTCCTCAAGCAACAGCCCACGCTCCACCTCGGGCCAGGGCGCCTCGGCGATGAGCGTCTTGTGACCCAGCGCTTCCCAGCATTCTTCAGCTAGATGCGGCATCATCGGGGCGGCTATCTCGACGAGGATTTCGGCCGCCTCGCGGAAGGCCCAGGCGAGATCGGCGGAGACGCTGTTGGCCGCGCGGGCGTCAGAAAGGGCCGCCGATAGGGCATTGGCGGCCTCATAGATGTGGGCAACGCAGCGGTTGAAGCGCAGCCGCTCGATGTCCTCGCCGACGTGCGCAAGTGCCTCATGGGCCGCCTTGCGCACGACCGTCGCCGCGGCGCCGAATTCCTTGGGCCGCGCGGCACCCACGGGGGCTGCGATCTCGGCGAGATCGTTGGTCAGCCGCCAGAGCCGCTGCATGAAGCGATAGGCGCCTTGCACGCCATCTTCGGTCCAGATCACGTCGCGCTCGGGCGGCGAGTCGGAAAGCATGAACCAGCGCGCGGTGTCGGCGCCTTGGGTCGAGAGGATGTCGTCGGGATCGACGGTGTTGCGCTTGGACTTCGACATTTTCTCGATGTCGCCGATCTCTACCTCGTCGCCGCTCAAGATCAGGAATGCGCGGCGCGTGTCGCCCGAAACCTCGATCCACACTTCGGCAGGCTCGGCAAAGGTGCCGTCCTGCTTGCGGTAGGTTTCGTGCACGACCATGCCCTGGGTGAAGAGCCCGTTGAACGGCTCGTCGATATGGGCGTGGCCGGTTGCTTTCATGGCGCGGGTGAAGAAGCGCGAATAGAGCAGATGCAGGATCGCGTGCTCGACGCCGCCGATATATTGGTCGACCGGCATCCAGTAGCGCTCGGCATTGGCCTCGGTCGGCGTCTTCGCATCCGGCGCGGTGAAGCGCAGGAAATACCAGGACGAGTCCACGAAGGTGTCCATGGTGTCGGTTTCACGCCGAGACGGCTTGCCGCAGCGCGGGCAGGGGACATGCTTCCAGCTCGGGTGATGGTCGAGCGGATTGCCGGGCCGGTCGAAGGTGACGTCCTCGGGCAGCGTCACCGGAAGATCCTTGTCCGGCACCGGCACGGCACCGCAGGTCTCGCAGTGGATCACCGGGATCGGGCAGCCCCAATAGCGCTGGCGCGAAATGCCCCAGTCGCGCAGCCGAAACTGCACGCGCCGCTCGGCCACCGGCCGGTTGCCGCGCTGCTCGCGCTCCAGCCGCTTGGCTACTTCTTCCTTGGCGGCCTCGACGCTCATGCCGTCGAGGAAGCGTGAATTTGCGAGCTTGCCATCCTCGACATAAGCCTCGTTGCCGATCGCGAATGTCTTCGGGTCGACTCCTTCGGGCACCACGACGGGAAGCACCGGAAGCTTGTATTTGTGGACGAAGTCGAGGTCGCGCTGGTCGTGGGCCGGGCAGCCGAACACGGCGCCGGTGCCGTAGTCCATCAGAATAAAGTTCGCGACATAGACCGGTAGCTCCCATTTCGGATCGAACGGGTGAATCGCGCGCAATCCGGTGTCGACGCCCTTCTTCTCGGCCTTGTCGATGACTTCTTGCGCGGTGCTGTGGCGGCGGCTTTCCTCGATGAAGGCAGCGACCTTGGGGTCGCGCTCGGCGAGCGATTTCGCGAGCGGGTGATCGGGCGCGATCGCGATGAAAGATGCGCCGAACAGCGTGTCATGGCGCGTAGTGAAAACCTCGACCTCGCCGAAGCCCTTGAGGGCGTTTTTTGGAGCCAACGCGAAGCGGATCAGGAGACCTTCGGAGCGGCCGATCCAGTTTTTTTGCATCAGCCGGACTTTTTCCGGCCAGCGCTCGAGCGTGCCGATCGCCTTCAACAGGTCTTCGGAATAGTTGGAGATTTTGAAGAACCATTGCGTCAGCTCGCGCTGCTCGACCTCGGCACCCGAGCGCCAGCCGCGCCCGTCGATCACCTGCTCGTTGGCGAGAACGGTGTGATCGACCGGATCCCAGTTCACTTTCGAGGATTTCCGCTCGACCAGGCCCTTCTGCCAGAAGTCGAGGAACAGCTTCTGCTGGTGGCGGTAATAGGCCGGATCGCAGGTCGCGATCTCGCGGCTCCAGTCGAGCGAGAGGCCCATGGATTGGAGCTGCTTCTTCATCGCGGCGATGTTGTCGTAGGTCCAGGTTTTGGGATGCACCTTGTTGGCCATGGCGGCGTTTTCGGCCGGCATGCCGAAGGCGTCCCAGCCCATGGGATGCAGGACGTTGTAGCCCTTGGCGCGCCTGTAGCGCGCGACCACGTCGCCCATGGTGTAATTGCGCACGTGGCCCATGTGGATGCGCCCCGACGGATAGGGGAACATCTCGAGCACGTAGTATTTCGGGCGCGGGTCCTCGTTCAGCGTCTTGAAGATGCCGCGCTGGTCCCAGACCTGTTGCCAGCGAGGCTCGGCCTCGCGGACGTTGTAGCGTTCGCTCTTCATCGTTTCGAAGTGTAAGACGGTGACCGGCGCGACTAGGACACGAAAAACCTTCTCCGGTCAACGCTTTAGAGGAAGTCGCGTTGTGTGCCGGAGGCCGTTCCGTAGAATGCAGCGCTGTAGAGGAGAAAGTCTTGCCTGCCGATCTGCACCCAAGCGCCGCGCGGCTGCAAATCATCCGCGCGGAAATCCGCAAGGCCGCGCTCGGCAACGGGCGCGATCCGGCTTCGGTCACGCTGGTCGCGATCAGCAAGACGTTCGGGGTCGAGAATATTCTCCCGGTGATCGAGGCGGGCCATCGCGTATTCGGCGAGAACCGCGTGCAAGAGGCCAAGACCAAATGGCCGGCGCTCAAAGAGCGCTTTCCGGATATCGAGCTGCATCTGGTGGGGCCGCTGCAGTCGAACAAGGCGCGCGAGGCGGTTGCGCTGTTCGATGCGATCCATACGATCGACCGGTCGAAAATCGCGGCCGCGCTCGCCGAGGAGATGGCGCGGGCGGGCCGGAAGTTGAAACTTTTTATCGAGGTCAATACCGGCGCCGAGCCGCAGAAGGCGGGCGTGCTGCCGGAAAACGCCGACGCATTCGTCGCTGAGTGCCGCGATAGCTTTGGACTCGCGATCGAAGGCCTGATGTGCATTCCGCCCTTGGACGAGGCGCCGGCGCCGCATTTCGCACTGCTTGCTAAGATCGCGAAGCGGAACGGGCTTGCGGCGCTCTCCATGGGCATGAGTGCGGATTTTGTCTCCGCGATCGCGTTCGGCGCCACGCACGTGCGGATCGGGACTGCGATCTTCGGTACGCGGACGTAAGCTCAACCGATCTCGATCACGGCATTCCTGGAGAGCTGCGCGAATAAACGCTTAAGCGCGGGCGCGGGCAGGGCGATGCATCCGGCGGTCGGCGCAAGTTTCGCGCGCGCCACATGAATAAAGACAGCACTGCCGCGGCGGGCGATGCGCGGGCGCGTGTTGTGGTCCAGTTCGATCACAAAGTCATACAGATGATCCGCACGCCACAAGCGATCGGCGCCATCGGATGACGGTAATTGTACTGCTCGATTGTAGTTACGGTCAGAAGCATCCTCGCACCAGCCGTCGTCGATACAGATCGGCCGCGTGCGCAGTAGGGTCGACGGACGCGGCGCGCGATCGGCTCGCCACCAAACGCGCACGAGGCGAAAGCGGCCGCGCGGGGTCGCGCCGTCGCCTTCGAATTTGTTCGCGCGAATGCTGCCGCGGCCGAGCGCGACCGGGATCGCATGCGGCCCCACGCGCAGCACACCCTTTGCGGGGCTCGTTGAGGCGCGCGCGACCCGCAGCGTGCGAAACTTCCGTTTAACCATCGGCACTTGCCTCCGGGTACCGGCGTGGTCTACTGCCGCGGCTTCGGGCGGGGCAAGCCGAGAAGGAACCTAAATGGCCAATGCGCGTAAAATCCTCGTAGTCGATGACGACGCGGAGCTGCGCAATACGCTCGTCGAGCAGCTTGCGTTGCAAGAGGAGTTCGAGACCGACACCGCGGATACGGCGCAGGCGGCGCTCCAGCACGCCAAAAACGGTCACATTGACCTTGTGCTGATGGACGTGGGCCTGCCCGACATGGATGGGCGCGAGGCGGTGCGGGTGCTGCGCAAAAACGGCTTCAAGGCGCCGGTCATCATGCTCACCGGCCATGACACGGACTCCGATACGGTGCTTGGGCTGGAGGCCGGGGCCAACGATTACGTGGCCAAGCCGTTCCGTTTCGCGGTGCTTTTGGCGCGCATCCGCGCGCAGCTTCGGAGCCACGAGGCGAGCGAGGACGCGGTCTTCACCATCGGGCACTACAGCTTCCGCCCTGGCGCCAAGCTTCTCGTCAACGAGCGCGGCTCCAAGATCCGGCTGACCGAGAAGGAGACCGCGATTCTGCGCTATCTTTACCGCACGGGGCAGAAACCGGTGGCGCGCGAGGTGCTGCTGCAAGAAGTCTGGGGCTACAATTCCGGCGTCACCACTCATACGCTGGAGACCCACATCTATCGGCTGCGCCAGAAAATCGAGAAAGACCCCTCGAACGCGGTGCTGCTGGTGACCGAGGCCGGTGGCTACAAGCTGGTTCCTTGATCGGCGATGGCGCTCGATACCGACATCGATCTGCTGGAACGCGTGCCAGCGCTGAGCCTGCTCGGGCCGGAGGCGTTGCGGATTCTGGCGATCAGCGCCCAGGCGCAGGAAATCAAGAGCGGCGATACGCTCTATAAAGAGGGCGACCCGGCGGATTGCGGTTTCGTCGTGGCCAGCGGCGCCTTCGCGCTTCAGCGCGAGCGCGACGGGCACGAAGGGGTCACAGTGCGCCCAGGCGTGCTGTTGGGTGAAACCGCGCTCATGGTCGGCACCACATGGAGCGGAAGCGCCATCGCGGTCGAGACCTCGACAGTATTACGCATCCCGCGGACGGTGTTCCTGCGCGTGCTTGAAGGCGTTCCGGAGGGCGCCGTACGCTTGCGCCGCTATATTGCCGAGCGGCTCGCGGTTACGATCGACGAGATCGACGCGCTCAGGCCGCGCTTCGAGTCGGAGGAAGACGACCACGACGATCGCAAGCGGCACTGAGCCAAGTCGCTAGAGATCGAAGACAGCGATTACGGGCACGTGGTCGGAGGGCTGCTGCCAGGCGCGGGTCTCGCGTGCGACCGACATTTTCTTCGCCGATCCATCGAGCGCCGGGCTCGCCCAGATATGGTCGAGGCGGCGGCCCTTGTTGGCTTTCTTCCAATCGGGTGCGCGGTAGCTCCACCAGGTGTAGAGCTTCTCCGACTCCGGCACGAAGCCGCGCATCACGTCGAGCCAGCCGCCGGCGCGTTGCACGCGGCCGAGCTTCTCGACCTCGATCGGCGTGTGGCTCACGACGTCGAGCAGCTGCTTGTGGCTCCAGACATCGTGCTCCAAGGGCGCCACGTTCAGGTCGCCAACCAGGAGCGCGCGCTCGCCGGCCTTGGCCGCGCGCGAGGCCGTGCAGCTCGCAAGCTCGTCGAGGAACGCGAGCTTGTGGGCGAACTTCACGTTGATCCCAGGATCCGGCTCGTCGCCGCCCGCGGGCACATAAAAATTATGGATGGTCAAAGGCTTGGAGAGGCCGGCGTTGCGCTCGAGCGTGACCGCCACATGGCGGGCGTCGTTCTTTTCGCAGAAGCGGTCGCGCGCGATGTCGGCGAAGGGCTTGCTCGAGACGATGGCGACGCCGTGCCAGCCTTTCTGTCCGTGCAGTGCGATATGGCCATAGCCGATCCCCTCGAACTCCGCGCGCGGAAAGCGCTCGTCGGGGCATTTGGTCTCCTGCAAGCACAAGACGTTCGGTTGATGCCGCGCGAGAAAGCGCGCGACCTGCGGGAAGCGCAGGCGCACCGAGTTGATGTTCCAGGTGGCGACGGTGAATGACATCGGAAATGGCCGGCCGGGAAGAGCTCGCCCCCGGCCAGGCTGCTACTGCAGCATGCGCTCGAAATTGATGACGAACAGACGCGGATCGGGCCTGCGGCTGGCGTCGAGATTGTAGATCGCAATCGTAGTGTCGTAGCCCTGCGGATCGGTAATGGTCCACTGCTTCAATTGATTGTCCTGCACGCCGAACATGATCATCAGCCGATGCGTGCCGGTGACCACGGTCTTTTCTTCGATCACGACCGAGATGAACAGGTCATCCTGCGTAATGCCGACGACGTTGGCGTCGCGCAGCAGGTCCACCTTCTCCGCGAGCAGGAAGCGAAGCGGCGTCTGCGAAAGGGGATAGATGTCCTGGGTCGCGAGCTTGCGGTCGCGCACCGCGACGGAGGAGCCGTTGGCGATCAGCTCCACCGGGCTCGGCGGATTATATTCGAAGCGAATCTTGCCGGGCTTCTGCAGATAGAAATTGCCTTCGGTGCGGCTGCCGTCGGGGCCGACCTGGACGAAATCGCCGACCAGGAAACCCACGCCGTTGAGATAGGCGTTCACGCGCTCGAGCGCAGTGCGTTGAGCGGCGTCGAAGGCGGTGGCGTTACGCGGGCCGGGAGCGGCCGGTAACGCGCCGGCGATGGCGGCCGGCGGCACGGGCGGCTTTACGGCTTGGGTAGCCGGCGCGGCCGGGCCGATGGCTTGAGGCATGGCTTGGGGCGGCGCGAGCGACGGCAGCGTGCCTTCCTTCGGCAACGGTGCCGGGCGGGGGAGCGGTGCGGTCGCGGGTAGATTCTGTGCCGCGGCCGGCAAGCCAAGAGCGATGCCTAGAAGTAAGGCCGAGGCGGTTCGCAAGGCCGTGCCGCGCATTGCTTTCCTCCGGGAGGGGCTTGGTCCCGAACCTTGGCCCCGAACTCATTCCGCTAGGGCTCGCCTGTGGCGATTTCGCGGCCCGGAGGGGGTCTCGTCAATAGGCTTCTAGGCCCGTTCCTCGATCAAAATCTCGCGCTTGCCGGCGTGATTGGCGGTGCCGACGATGCCTTCCTGCTCCATGCGCTCGATGATGGAGGCGGCGCGGTTGTAGCCGATTTGCAGCCGGCGCTGGATGTAGCTGGTGGAGGCCTTGCG
>JAYUHJ010000190.1:0-1979 GCA_043767065.1 Hyphomicrobiales bacterium
TCGCGGCAGAAGATCGTAGCCGACGGCCTCGACGTTTATCTCGATAAGCTCGCAGCCGAGGATCTCGCCGGCTGCCGCTGCCTGAAGGCGAAGAACTAAAGCGGATCCCGGACGCTTGCCGCCTCGATTTCCGCTCGCGTGCGCAGGCCGACGCTGACCAGCTAAACTTACCGCTCACCCGCGCCTGCGACGAGCACGCGCATCGCGATGCTCCACGGATCGCGCACCAGGAATCCGCCCGCAACGGTTTCGGTCGCGACGCCGCCCGCCTGGAAGCGTTTGGCCGCCGCTTCCACAGCATCCGCGTTCGGGACTTCGATCGTGAACTCCACGAGCCCGGCCGTGCCCACCGGCGCGCGCGGCGCGTTGTGGCTGTGCCAGATATTGCAGCCGAGATGATGGTGATAGCCGCCCGCCGACATGAACAGCGCGCCTTGCCGGCCGGCGGTCCGCACCAAGCCGAACAGGTCGGCGTAATGATGCTGCGCCTTGTCGATATCTCCGACTTGCAGGTGCACGTGGCCCATCCGCGTTGCCGCGGGCACGGGCTTATTCTCCGTGCCGGGCGCGAGATCGGAAAGCAGGTTGCGCAGATCGAGCGGGATCGTCGCCATGCGCACTTCGCCGTTTTCCCACGTCCACTCGGCGCGCGGCCGGTCGCGATAGACTTCGTTGCCGTTGCCGTCCAGGTCCCAGATATAGAGCGCCTCGCTCACCAGATGGTCCGAAGCGCCGAGTCGCACGCGCGCCGCCGCTATGCGGGCGAGCACCGCGGCGAGGGCGGGGCGGTCGGGCACCAGGATAGCGAGATGATAGAGCCCGGTCGTTTCCTCGATCCGCGGCGTGGTGCCGGGCCTCACGTCGAGAAACAGGAACGGCTTGCCGCCCGCACCGAGCACGAGGCGGTCTTTGCTCCGCTCGATCAGCTCGAGGCCGATCATGTCGCAGTACCAGGCGATCGAACGCTCCGCCTCGGCGACGCGCAGCGTAACCGGGCCGACCTGCGTGGCGGCGGGCAATAGGCTTGCGGCTTTCGCCTTGGCGGGGCTCATTTGCTGAGTCATGCCCCACACATCGGCCAGCCGGGCACCCACTTCAAGGGGCTCAAATCAATCGCCACCATAGGGATGGTCGATGGCAATTAGCCAGCGGCCGTCCGGCTGGCGGCGCAACACGTCAGCGAAGCGCGACACGCGCTCGAACGGCGTGTCGTCGCGGCGGCGGCCGGAGAGCGTAAACGTCCCCAGGACAAGCACCAGATCGTCGGAGCTAATGAAGCTGTGCGGATCGACGGTCAGGCGGCCGCCCAGAGCGATGACGTGCTGCATGGCGGCGCGCAGCTCCGCCGGACTCTTCGTAACGCGGCTCGGCTTGATGACGAAGGCCGCCTTGGGATCGTAGAGCGACAGTATGGCCTCGAGATCGCCAGCGTTGTAGGCCTCGCTGAGGGCCGGGTGCAGGTCTTCGGGTCGCGTCACCATCGCACCGAACATAGCACGCGCGTCAGAGCTGGAGGTAGATGCAGCGTGAGTTCCTCTTCCCCTGGATTGGCGCTAAGCCATGCATGGCTGAGTGATCGCCCCCGCGTAAACGCCGTTGTTCAACAACCCCGTCTGCGCCTTGCCTCGCCCGGCGTGATTGGGTACCCATGACCGCACAGCCCCGGCTCGTGCCGGGGCTTTGTGCGTTCGAGTCCCAGGCTCAAGGGAGTGCCCAAGGGAACGCACAAGGGAGCGCTTAGGTGCCGAACGTCGTAATCGTCGGCTCGCAATGGGGCGACGAAGGAAAAGGTAAGATCGTCGACTGGCTCAGCGAGCAGGCCGACGTGGTGGTCCGCTTCCAGGGCGGGCACAATGCCGGCCATACCCTCGTCATCGACGGCGCGACCTACAAGCTGAGCCTGCTGCCTTCGGGCGTGGTCAGGCCAGGCAAGCTCTCGGTCATCGGCAACGGCGTCGTCATCGATCCGCACGCGCTCG
>JAYUHJ010000191.1:0-1979 GCA_043767065.1 Hyphomicrobiales bacterium
TACACGCGCGACAAGGACGGCTATTACCATTACGCGGGCCGCACCGACGACATGTTCAAGGTGAGCGGCATCTGGGTCTCGCCGTTCGAGGTCGAGGCCGCGCTGATCTCGCATGAAGCGGTGCTCGAGGCCGCGGTGGTCGGCGAGGAGGACGAGGACAAGCTGGTGAAGCCCAAGGCCTTCGTGGTGCTGAAGCCGGGCTTCACGGCCGATGAGCGCCTGCTCGAAGCACTGAAGACTCTCGTGAAGGAAAAGGCCGGCGCGTGGAAATATCCACGCTGGATCGAGGTGCGCGCGGATTTGCCCAAGACCGCGACCGGAAAAATTCAACGCTTCAAGCTGCGCAAGGATAGCGCGAGCAAGCCGGCATGAGGGAGATCATCGTCGGCGGCCGGCGCATCGAAGCGACCTGGCACGGTCCGGCGCCGGATCGGGCGCCGACGCTGGTGCTTCTCCACGAAGGTCTTGGATGCGTCGAAATGTGGCGCGATTTTCCCGCGCGTCTCGCCGAGCGCACAGGCTACGGCGTGCTGGTCTATTCGCGGCCAGGATACGGCAAATCCGATCCGGTGCCTCTGCCGCGGCCGCTCACTTATATGCATGAGGAAGCGCTCGACGTATTGCCGCAGGTGCTCGACCAGGCGGGCGTGCAGAAAACCGTGCTCGTGGGCCACAGCGACGGCGCTTCGATCGCAACGATCTATGCCGGCGGGCGGCAGGACTTCCGCGTGCGCGGGATCGCGCTTATGGCGCCGCATTTCTTCGTGGAGGAAGCCGGGATCAAGAGCATCGTCGCTGCAAAGGAAGCTTATGAGACGGGAAATCTTCGCGAGCGGCTCGCTCGCTATCACCGCGACGTGGACACGGCATTCTGGGGCTGGAACCGAGCCTGGCTCGATCCCAAGTTCCGCGATTGGCGCATCGACGAGTATCTGGCGACGGTGCGGGTGCCGATCCTGCTCATCCAAGGCGAGGACGACGAATACGGCACTGTGGCGCAGCTCGATCTGGCCAACTCCGAGACCTATTGTCCGGTAGAGACGCTGCTCTTGAAGAACTGCCGGCACGCGCCGCAATTCGACCAGCCGGAAGCGACACTCTCGGCCATCGCCGAATTTGCGCACCGGATTCTGACGATCCACGAAGGTGTCGCGCCAGCCGCAGGTGATAGGTGATTTTTCTTGATAGCGGTCGGCCCGCCGTCAGGCCTGTTTCAAGGCGGTCTTGCTCCAAGGGCCGAGCAGCGCAAGCAATTCATGCAAACTCTGTTGCGGCGCCTTGTGCGCGGTCGATAGAGTGATGTCGGCACGCGCATAGAGATGCTCGCGGCTATTCAGGATTGAGACGAGATCTTCCATTGCGCGCGAATTTTCGGCCATGGGCCGAAGGTCGCCCTGAGCGATCACCCGCTGCATATGCTCGTTGGGATCTGCGCGCACCCAGATGGTGAGGCAGGAGGAGGTCAGCAACTCGAAGGTCGCCAGTTCGGTCACGATGCCCCCACCGGTCGCGAGTACAAAGCGCTCGGATCGCTTAAAAACCTCTTCCAGCGCTAGCCGCTCCATTCGGCGAAAGGTCTCCTGGCCAAACATCTCGAAGATTTCGCCGAGCGTCGTCCCGTTCAGTCGCTCGACCTCGCGGTCGAGTTCGATGAAGGGCGCGCTCATTTTTTCCGCTAACAACAGTCCGAGCGTCGACTTGCCACCCCCTCGCAAGCCGATGAGGGCGATCCGATTACGCCTGAGATCCCCGAGCGATTCCCCGAAGCGCTGCAACAGTAACGCCCGCGCCTCGCGCAGCTCTTGCGACGGGAGTCGCTCGAAGAATTGATCGAGCAGGATAGTTTCGACGTGGCGCTCTGGTCTGTCATCAACCAGCTCTGCCACCGGCGCGCCCATGGCGTGGGCGATGCGACGAAGCAGCACGATCGAGCAATTGCCCTGCCCGGTCTCCAACTGCGCCAGATGGCGCTCCGATAC
>JAYUHJ010000192.1:0-4737 GCA_043767065.1 Hyphomicrobiales bacterium
ATTGAAAGAGGTGTTGACCGAAACCTCCACGCCGATGCGGCGGCCGAGCGCCTTCAAGAAGGCGTAAGTCAGGGGGTCGGTGTGCTCGCGTACGATCTGGAGTCGGCCGGTGCCGTCGGCATGGATCACCGCCGGGATACGCACGCGCGCCTCGGGTTTCGCCTGGGCCGTAAGCACCATGTAATTATAGACATTGTAGTCGGCGTCCGAGGCGCCCTCGGACAGCTCGAAAAACCGCTGGGCAGCTTCGAGCGTCATCATGGGCGCCAGCGGCCGGATCGCCTCGCGGAACTTCACCCGCTCGTTCAGCGTTTGGCGCGTCGCGGGATTGCACGGATTGGCAACAATCGAGCGGTGCCCGAGCGCGCGCGGGCCGGTCTCCGCCGCGCCTTGGAAGATCGCGAACACGCCGTCCTGCGCGATCATGTAGGCCATGAGATCGGCGATCGCTTCGCGTTTGGCGCGCGTCGAGATGTCGCCAAGCCGCATCCACGCGATCTCGGGCGTGCGCTTAAAGGCCGCGAGGATTTCCGCCTCGTCCGGCGGCGAGCCGCAGTAGAACGCGTGATCGAGCGGTGGGCCGATGCCGGCGCCGGCAAGATGCGCGAACATATAGGCAGCGCCGATGGTGACGCCGGCGTCGCCCGGTGTCGGCGGCACCCACAGGTGCAACCGCGTGCGGCGGCCGAGCGCGCGCTCGAAATAGGCCTCGTCGAAATGCTCGAGCACGCGCATGCTGGCGAGTGCGTTGAGCGCGATGCCGCCGGTGAGAATCAGGCGGTCGTTGCCGGTGCTGCGGATCAGGTGGTCGACGATGTGGAATATCGCATCCTCGAGCACCATCTGCGTCGCCGCCGCCTTGTCGAGCCGTTCTTTGGTGATCTCGCTGTGCTTGATGTCCTCGACGCGCAGCATGGCGTCGGGGTTCCACATGTCTTTTTGCGCGATCGGCTCGCCGAGAATACGGATGAGTTCGGGCGTATAGGGCCGCGTGAAGAACTCGCTCGGCCAATTGGCCAGCGCCCGGTTGAGCAGGATCTTACCCTCCGCCTCCAGACTGAAGATCTCGCGCAGCCCGGCGTAATAGCGGTTGGTGCTTCGGTCATTGTTGCCGTAGGCCGCCGCCCCCATGTAGCGGCCCTCACTGCTGAGATAGGTCCAGCCGCCCTGCGTCGCGCTGATCACGCCGTAATAAAAGCCGAGCGAATCGAACACGCTGTCGTTTCTGGCAAGCACGCGCATCGTGTTTCCCTCGGCGAGATAAAGCGAGATCGCGCCGTGGTCGCCCATGCCGTCGAGCACCGCTATGGGAACCGGCCCCGGTCCGCTCGCAAAAGGAGAAACCGCATAGGAGAACCAGGCGTGGCAGTCGTGGTGCCGCATGCCGACGATGGGCACGGAGCGGCCACGGTCGAGCTGGCGGCCGAGGATGCGCGGGGCGCGAAACCCCTGCTCCATGTGCTGCGTATTGAAGGTCGTGAAATCGATCGGGCGCCATAGGCTGAAGCTGGCGGGAGCCTCTTCGAGCACGGTGCGCGCGAGTGTGGCGGAAAGCGCAACGTGGTCCCAGCTCGCGACCCAGGCGTCGATCTTTTCGGGCCCCAGGCCCATGCGGCGCATCTGCGATAGCAGCGCATCGATCGCTTTTTTCGGATACTGGGAGGTGTGCTTCAATCCGGAGAAGCGTTCCTCCTCGTTGTTACAGATCAGTTTGGGCCCGCCGGCGCGAGTCACCTCGACGAGCGCGACCCCGGTATTATGGACGCCGGCGGTGCCGATGCCCACGAGATACGCGGTTTCGCCGCGCTCGAGTTTTTCGCGCACGGCGCGGATGCGCTCGGCCGCGAAGGCGCTCGACGGGCGATGGAAATTATTGAGCGCATAGAGCGGCTCGAGGATGGTCAGCGCGGTGCGATACGCGGCGGCGCCGAGCCGGGGGTGGCGTGGTCCTGTACGCATGTTCCTATGAGATGCCGTTGCGCCCGCTTATCACGCCTTCAGTCGCTGTCGTCCTTGAACCCGACCTTCCAGTGCGAGCCGTCGCAGAACGGCTTGTTCTTCGAGGCGCCGCAGCGGCACAGCGCATAGTGATCGTGCACGGCGCCGTCGCTCCAGTGGTCGGTGCGCAACGGGATATTACCCTGCACCTCGTAGGGGCCGTTCTTGCGGATGCGGATGCCGGGCGGGTCGTCGCGCTTGGGGCCGAGCTCGCCGTTTCGTGTATAGCGCAGCGCGCCCGAAGGGCAGCGGGTGACGATCTCGATAACGCGCTCGACCTTATCGCGGTCGGCCTGGATCCAGGGCCGCTCGCCCACCCGAAACACGGACGTCAAGTTCTTGTGGCATTGCTCGGACGCGGAACATTGCAGCCGGTTGAAATGCACGATGATTTCGGCGCCGCGATAGTCGCGCGACTTGTCGGGAGTCCGATCCGGATCGTTTGCGTCGGAGGCACTGGAAAATCCGATGCGCGCGTGGGTGCCGTCGCAGAACGGCTTGTTCTTCGAGGCGCCGCAGCGGCAGAGCGCCATCTCGGGGCTGGTCTGCAACGGCTTGCCCTCTGTGCCGATAAATCGCTCCAGGTTGGTCACCAGGAGCGGCCCGTTGAGCGAAGGCTTTATCGCCCGCTCCTGCGCGGCCTCGACGGCGCGGAATTCGGCAAGCTCGGCCACCGCGTTCCAGGTCTTGTCGGCGGGCGCGAATTGGAGGCTCAAGGCCTGCAGCCCGGCGGCCGCTTCCTCGACCTCTACCGGCAGCCGCTCGCTCTGCGAGGCGATGATCCCGGTCGCCAGCGTCGCGAGCTCGCGCAGGCGCTCGCCGAAGAACACCCAGGCCGAGCGCTTGTGCGGAAGCAAATGGATGTCGCGGTTATAACCGAAGCCGGGGCCCGCCGTTTTCCCCGCCAAGCGACGGCCGTGCCCGGCCGGCATCTTGGTGAGCGCCTCGCCCAAGGGCCGCAGCACGTTGGTCATCAAGTGCAGGCTCGCGAGCGAAAGTTTCCGCAGCTCGTCCTCGCTCTCGTCGGTGTGGGCGAAGAAGCGCAGCAGGATCAGAAGCATCGTGTCGTAGCCGACATTGAACAGCTCGGCGACCTGATGCGTGAGCGGGTCGGAGATCGGCGTGCCGCCGGTGGTGTCGTCGTAGAAGCGGGTCATCGGGTTGGCGACGACCGGGCGAACCGGATCGAACGCTGTGCCGCTCGCCTTCGCCTGATCGAGCGCCTGCTTGTACTCGTCGTGGATGGCGCGGAACACCCAGAAGTGCGCATCCGGGTGCGCCTTGGTCGGCGCCTCGCCCTGCTCGATCACCATCTGCAACGCCGCCCGCGCACTGGCTTGATCGGAAACCGGCAACAGCTTGTCAGCGAAATGAACGAAGCGCGCGTTGGCCTGCGCCTCGGGTGGGCCGATGAATAATTCCTGCTCCGGGATGCAATCGAAGCCGCTCATGATCTTGTGGTAGAACTCGCCCTGGGTCTTGAAATCGATATCGAAAGGCTCGCAGCCTTCGAGCGCGAGTTTCTCGGCGGCTTGCAGGCCCGGCGATTTGTGCGCGCCGCGCCGTGCCGTGACCCGCGCGAGCATCACCTCGGCCGCCGCCTGCTCCTCGGGCGGAAGCACGCCGGCCTCGGGCATTTCCACACACATGAGACGCTCCATCGTCTCCAGCGAGAACGGTTCGAGCGTCATGTGATCGTCGATCGGGATCGCCGAGCGCGGCACCGGAAAATTGGTGCGCCGGAAATGCGGCGCGCCGCCGATGGCGGTGATGATGTTGGTGAGCTGCGTCAGGTGCAGCATTTCCTCGACGCTGACCATGACCAGCCGCCGCTTCCAGCGCTTGACCATTTCGGCCTGCGCCGCGGTGATGCCGCCCTCATCCGGATGGGTTTTCAACGAATAGGCGGCGAACAGATAGACGCAAGCGACGCCATGCTCGAGCTCGCAGGCGCGCGACAGCAAATAGATCAGCTCCTCGCGCGTGCGCACCGGCGCGATGTGGGAGCGGTCTAGTGTCTGGGCCTGCTTGTGCTGCATGCGGCTTTCTCGGGAGAGCGCATCGATCTCCCCGAATTGTGCAATCTTTGTAGGGACGGAGGAAGTGCGCGGAAGCTTGGCTGGGGGACTAGGATTCGAACCTAGATTGACGGAGTCAGAGCAGCATTTTTTGAAAAAACATAGGTGCTCATACTTGCATATACGCTCCACGAAGTCATTCTGACTCTTGCGCTTTTAGCTCTTCGTCTGTACTTCGCGACACATGAGAAAACTCGCCTACACCCCACTTGCAGGTGCCTGAGCGGTGCCTGGGAACATGACCGGGTTAACGGAGCTGACACTCCGTCAACTCAAGCCGCCTGCGGTCGGCCAGATCACTCTGTGGGATACCGTTCCCGGCTTCGGTATCCGCGTGAGCTCGGGCGGAGCAAAGTCATTCATCGTGCTTTTAGGCAGCGGTCGCCGCCACACCATTGGCCGCTATCCGATTATTTCTCTCGCCGACGCACGAGCAGAAGCGAGGCGCGTGCTTGCAGAGCGCACGCTCGGAAGGCATCAGCAAAAAATCATCACATTCGAGGACGCGATACCCCTGTTCCTCGACTGTCAGTATGAGGCCAAACGAGAGCGCAGCCGCAAAGACAGTGAGCGGCTTCTCACGCGCCACTTTCTTCCGAAGTTTAGAAGGGATAAGCTGCAAAATATTCGCGCGCACCAGATCGCCGAAATCCTCGACGGG
>JAYUHJ010000193.1:0-4732 GCA_043767065.1 Hyphomicrobiales bacterium
AGGTGCGAGCCACCGATGTCGGGTTTACCCGACATCGGCAACTCTTGGTGCGCAAGTCGGCTATAGCCGACTTGCGTGGGCGAGCCTCGAAGGATGGCGTCGCTTGCCTGGGTTCGTCATCCTTCGAGGGCCGCTTCGCGGCCACCTCAGGATGACGAACAGCGTTCTCGCGAGCGGTTTCCGCCCCGAGGCTTGCTGCGAATTCCCCTCACTGAAATGAGGGGGACGGAGCGCCGTCCGGCGCAACGTCGGTCTTGTTCGCGCCTCTTGCGAGAGGCGCGGCACCTCGCGGCGCTCCGTCCGGCGATTTCGCACCCTGGGCCGCGCTTTTCGTGAGGCCAGCGCAACCGCGCAACCTCTCCGTCAGCGAGCTCCTCGCGCGGGCTCCTAGTGGCCCGAGGCGGGGTCCCGGAGCGTCCCGAGTGCATGCTTGCGAGGCATGCCCGCGGGCGCCGATCCCGATCCCACACCAGGTCGCATCCGGATGCGCCCCTCGTGGATCGAGACGCGGCGAATATACGCGCGCCTGAGAGAGTGTGGATAAGGAAAATTGAAAAAATTCCGGTTAGTATACCTTACGTACCAGATAGGATATTCTAATGCCCGACAGGGCAGCGCCAGTAAGAGTTCAAGAGAGTGTGGAAATAACGCCGGCTATGATCGAGGCTGGCGCGGATGCGCTATTGGCTTACGACCTGCGCGACTTGGCTAGGACGCTTCCTCACGTGATCGTGGCTGAGGTCTATCGGGCAATGGTCCGACATGCGCCTCGACATCCTTTTTCAGAGCCGCGATAGCCCTAGTTAGGTTGGCAATGTTGCTGAGTGAGTGTGCCAGGTCTTTCGTAGTGGCCACTATGGGAATGGGATTTATTCTGGCTTTAACAGATGGGCCATTCTCCTCCATAGGGAAACTACCGCTTATGGCCTGCAGACAAGGGGTGTCGGTTGTTTCGTGGTTGATCCAGACACCATGGGCAAGCGCGTCCCGCGCGTTGCTTACGATCACAAGCTGCTTCTTGAGTTCCCTTGTCTTGACTCGCGTTTTCAATGATTGCTGCGCCATCAAGTCCTCAATGGGGAGTTTGCGAATAACTTTGTAGGAGCCTACTTTAATCGCCATGGCAAACTCTCGCGATGATGTTTTGCGGCGGATGCTGAAAACCCCGCCCAAGCCCCACAAGCCTAAGGGCAAAAAGCGCAAGAGTCCTAAGCGCAAGATTGCTAGTGCTGCAGAAGGGCAGCGTTAATTAGTACGTAAAATGGGGCTTCCCTAAACTCTGCGAAGCGCTTACATACTTTTGTATGCGCTTCTCACTTCAATCTGGCCGACCGGTTGATTTCCGCGTTAGCGGGCCGACCGCTTTATGGGTTGAATACGAAGGACACGATGTCAGACCCAGCCGGGATATTGGCATCGGCAATGTTTTGAATAATGCCAGACGCAAGAGCAGCGTCTGCATCTTTGGTCCTGGCTTCTCTAAAGAGCTGCCGAGCGCCGCGGTCATCGATAGTCGTTCGCGCGACAATGATGTCCCCGATCCTCTTGTGGTCGGCTAAGATTCCCTGCAGTAGTTCGCGGGCGATTTTTTCTTCGACCCTGACATTTTTTATGTCGAAGCCAACACCGTGAAACATGAAGGTTGAATGGGCGCAAGCAAGTCTATTGTTCGCCGCCAAGAAGATTGCATTACCAATCGAATCAACATTTCCCATATTGTGCATAGTCAATTGAGCTGGGACCGCCCGCAGATAGTTATAGAGCGCAATCCCACTTTGAACCTCACCGCCCGGCGTTGAAAATAAGATGTAGAAATGATCGGTGCCCGTCCCGAGTTTTTGAGCGATAACAGTCATCAGATTTTGCGCCGTATGTGGGTTAATTGGCGCATGAAAATTGATGTAGGTGGTGGGCATCGCCGCTCCCCCCGTTTGCAGCGATGCAACTATAGATCGAATTTGCGTTTTCGCCAGCGTTGAAAACGCTTCGCCCTCTGCCTAAGCGTGCGCGGCTTCACTAGGCCGCCGATAGGTGAGCCTCTTGCCACGAATGCCGCGTAGGGCCTGATCGGCGCGTTCAGTATCGTTGTAGCCAAGGGCAATGCGGTAATTGTAGCGGAAATCGTACTCAGCCAAATAGCGGTGCAAATGGGCTTCGCCGCAATGTTGGTAGATGCCCTTCATTCCGCGTTTGAAGATCGAGAAGAAACCTTCAACGGTGTTGGTGTGAATGTCGCCGCGAACGTATTCCTTTTTGGAGTGAGTGACGGTTTCGTGTTCCCCGAACTCTTTGCCTACCATCGTATAGAGGCGGCTTTCGTCGGTGTGCAAAGTGCTACGGCGGGCGACATTGCGGTATAGAGCATCGCTCACGCTATCGGCGGTCGCGTGCTTCAAATGGAACGAGCGCACCTTGCCACCGCGCTCGACAAGGGCCAGCACGGCGCGCTTGCCGGAAGGGCCTCCGCGCCCGCGCTTGGTGAACTTGTTGCCTTTCGTGGTTTTCGTCGGGCGTTCCTCGGTCTGACCTGAATAAGTTTCGTCGGCTTCCACAATCTTGCCCTCGCCACCAAGCGGCGGGGTGTTCCTGCCGGGCTTCATGGCCTCGCGAATGCGGTGAGACAGGAACCACGCCGACTTGTAGGTGAGCTGCAACATGCGGCTGAGCTGGTGCGTGCTGATGCCCTTCTTAGAGCTAGTCAGAAGGTGCGTGGCGTAAATCCACTTGTGCAGCGGGATATGCGAGCGCTCGTACACCGTCCCCACAGTGACGCTGAAGGGCTTCTGGCACTCGTAGCACTTGAGTACGCCCGGACGGGTGCTCTTGCCCTTGAGCTTCACGATGCGCTTGGCGTCCGCGTTGCCGCAATGCGGGCATGTAGGGCCATCGGGCCACTGTAGGGCTTCTAGGTGGCGGCGGGCGGCGGTTTCGTCGGTGTAGATGCGAGGGATCATGGCTAAGCTTTTCCGGTTGACTGGCGAAGGAATGTCTCTGCGAGCACTAACTCACGCCGAAGCGTGTCGATTGCGTGCTGGTCTACCTCGAACGCAATGGGGCCAAGCTGTTTCGTCTGTAACAAGATGGCAACCCGTCCGTCAGGGCGCGCAACCGTCGAGGAGCCGGTCACGGTCACTGTCGTCTGGTCCTTGGTTTCGCCTTTGCGCATCGCCGCCTCCTATGCCCTCAATATGGCATGAACAATCTAGTACGTCAAGTATATAATCGCGAAAAAATTCCTAAGTAAGCACAACCGTTGATCATTTTCGGATTGCTCGGGATCGTCTATCAACCTTTGTGCACGTATCGCGCCGATCTAAGCGAACAAAAGCAACCCGTCATGGACGGGCTTGGCCCCGCCACGTCATTCCGGGACGCGAGCGTAGCGAGCGGGCCCGGAATCCATAACCACCGTCAGCGAATATGGATTCCGGGCTCGCCACGCCTTCGCCCTTCGGGCTACAGCGGGCGCCCCGGAATGACGAGGGAAGTTC
This sequence comes from Hyphomicrobiales bacterium, assembly GCA_043767065.1. GTDB lineage: Bacteria > Pseudomonadota > Alphaproteobacteria > Rhizobiales > Xanthobacteraceae > JAHFPN01. The sequence goes on from JAYUHJ010000193.1 coordinate 3,492, forward strand.
GCATTGCCCCGCCCTACCCACCTCCCTATATTCCGCCCGCATTCGCCGGGCGCGGGCGACAGGAGCCGGAAAATCCCATGTTGATGTCCAAGCTACGCGAGGGCGCCGGCGGCTGGGTCGCCAAGGTTTTCCTCGGCCTGCTGATCGTCTCGTTCGGCATCTGGGGCATCGCCGACGTGTTCCGCGGCGCCGGCGCGCAGGACGTCGCCGTGATCGGTTCGACCAAGATCGGCACCGAGGACTTCCGCCGCCTCTATACCGACCGCCTGCAGGCGCTCTCGCGCCAGTTCGGCCGCGGCATCTCGCCCGACCAGGCGCGCACGCTCGGCCTCGACAAGCAAATCCTCGGCGAGATGATCGCCGAGAACGCCTTCGACGAGAAGTCGCGCCAGCTCGGGCTCAATATCGACGACGCCACCATCGCGCGCCGCATCCAGGCCGACCCGAATTTCCGCGGCCCCGGCGGCTCGTTCGATCCGGCTTATTTCCAGGGCGTGCTGCGCCAGAACGGCTTCACCGAGGCGCGCTATGTCGCGGCCGAGCGCAAGCTCCTGCTGCGCCAGCAGATCGCGCGCGCGCTGGGCGGCGAAGTCGTTGTGCCGGCCGTGCTGCGCGACGCCGCTCGCCGCTATGAGATCGAGGAGCGCAACGCCGAGTTCGTGACGCTGGCGCCGCGCGACGCCGGCGAAATTCCGGCGCCGACGCCCGAGCAGATCGCCAAGTTCTTCGAGGAGAATAAGGCCACGTTCCGCGCGCCGGAGTTCCGCAAGCTCGCGCTGCTCGTGCTGACCCCGGAGACGCTGCTGCCCTGGATCCAGATTTCCGAAGCCGACCTCAAGCGCGCCTACGAGGACCGCAAGGACCGCTTCTCGCGGCCCGAGAAGCGCGAGGTCGAGCAGATCGTGTTCGCCAACGCCGAGGAAGCCCGCGCCGCGGCCGAGCGCCTGCGCGCCGGGACCAAATTCGAGGACATCATTCTCGAGCGCAAGCTCGACAAAAAGGACATCTCGCTCGGGCTGGTGACCAAGCGCGAGCTGTTGGACGCCGCCATCGCGGAAGCCGCCTTCGCGCTCGCCGCCGGCGCCACCAGCGCCCCGGTCGCCGGCCGCTTCGGCCCGGCGATCCTGCGCGTGGTCAAGATCGAGCCCGGCCGCGAGCCGCCGTTCGCCGAAATGGAGCCGCTGCTTCGCCGCGAGCTCGCGGGCGAGCAGGCGCGCCGCCAGATGCTCGATCTGCACGAC
>JAYUHJ010000194.1:0-1975 GCA_043767065.1 Hyphomicrobiales bacterium
GAGGCCTGCGCCATCGGACGGCGCCGCCCGCAATTGGCCGATGCCACTTTGCGCGGCCATGAAGCCAAGCTCGACAAAAAACTCAACGCCTTGCTCCGCGTGACCCCAAGGGGTGGCGAAGGCAACAAGCTCAAGACCGCGATCCTGCGCTTCCGCCAGAACCTGTTCGTCTTCGTCACCAACCGGGATCTGCCGCCGACAAACAATGGATCCGAACAAGCGATCCGGCCCTGTGTCACATTCCGCAAAGTCACCAATTGCTTCCGCTCCGAATGGGGCGCCAAGCTCTACGCTGGCATCCGCTCCGTCCTCGAAACCGCCCGGCGGCGGGCGATCAATCCGCTCCACGCCATCCGGCTAACCCTCGATGGATGCCCGCTGCCGGATACAGGGTGAGCAATTACGATCGGGGAGTGTCGAACCAAGTCCAATTGCAAAAATAGTCGAGCAAGCCATTACGGCCACCAGAAACACGATTAACCCAGCAAGAGCGTGACCAGCTGGATTCCTGGTCGCCGACAGGAACACGCTGATGAAAGCAAGAAACCACGAATAAAGGAATACAAGGAATAGAGCCGCCACCACCCGCCAGAGAAATGATCAGGGCTGTTCAACGCTCTTTACCGAAGTTCATGGAGAAGATGAATTTGAGACCGCCGAGCGCCGCGGCGTAGCGGTCTTGGGCGATGGTATCGGATTGATTGATGCGCAGGATATTGTAGGCGAAGCTGCGCAATCTGGCGAAGACGCCGGGATTTTTCCGGATGCGCGAGGCGTCTTCGCGTAGCGTGACATCGCGGGTGTAGTGGAGCTTATTCTCGATCCACCAGTGGCTGCGGATGGCGTGCGCGGCTTGGTTTGCGGCAACCGTCCGGTTGGACAAATAGAACGATGTTTCGGCCGAGGTCTTCCAAAGGCCGGTCGCGGGTTGGAACGCATGGACCGTGCGCTCGACCTGAACGACGGCCGCGACATAAGGCTCCCATTGCGTTCCGGCGACGGCGGGCTTTGCGTCGAACACGGCAATGGTTCGAGTTTCGTGGCGATTGCGTTTTCTCCCGTCGACGGTCCGGACGCCGCCAAGAGGCACAGCGGCGGCGCAAGCGGCCTCGACCGTTTGACGCAAGCCCGGCTGGTTGTCCTTGAGTTGAACGATCAGATGCGCGTTGGCGGCGGCCGCGGCCTCGAAGGTTTTTTTTGACAGTGCATCGCGTCGCACGTGACGATGTGGCCCGCTACGTCGAGTTCCTCCAACAGCTTTTGTACCGCGGGGATTTCGTTGGACTTGTCGTCGATCTCGATATGCGCCAGCACCAGCGCCGTGTCGGCGGCGAAGGCGCTGAGGACCTGTCTTGCCTTGGTGTCGTTGAAGCTATCGAAACTGCCCTTGAGCGCCTTGCCGTCGAACGCCACGACACGCGCGCCGGGACCGGCCCCGGCACGGTTCAGCTTGGCCGCATGTTCGCGAAAGACCTTTTCGACATCCGTCGCGTTCAGCCCCTGCAAAATATACCGGATGGCGGTATGCGCGGGCGGCCGTTTCCAGCCGATCTCGAAGGCCTTGTTCAGCTTTCGCCGATGGATTTTGATGAAGGTACGGATGCCGCGATACGAGTTGGCGCCGCTCACGATCGCAAAAACGGAAAACAGCAAGACGTGCGGTAGCTGATAGAGTTTGCCTTCGGCGCGCCGTGGATCGGGGATTGTCGCGAGGTGCAAAATAAAACCGTCGAATGACTTCAAGGCAACCTCCGGATGATTCGGTTGCCTCACATGGATTCAGAACTTTTCGACCCAAGAAATCCCTTGTCCTTCGTTGCGCCTCAAATCGTAAGACCCTGTTGCTTCATGGACTCACTACAGAGCGTTGAACAGCCCTGGAAGCGGCTACCACCCAGCGCCGACACAAGAAAGCCCCCGACAATCGCTGTAACGATGCCCTGTGCCGGCGGCACGCCGGACGCGATCGCAATCG
>JAYUHJ010000195.1:0-1971 GCA_043767065.1 Hyphomicrobiales bacterium
AATCGGACCGCCGTTCGCGCTCGCGGTGCCGAACGGCACCGCGAGATGGGTGTCCTGGCAATTCTTCTGGATCGCCGCCGATTGCGCGCCATACATCCGCAGCGACAGCTGCGCCTGCCCCGGCACGAAACCGGCAACGCCCTTGATCGCGCGTTGCGCGACCGCGATGCGGGTCTCGCCATTCGGCAGCTTGGCGTTCATGCTGCCGGAGGCGTCGAGGATCAACAGCACGGAACGGTCGGCGGTGTTGCAGGATTGCGCCAGCGCCGGCGCCGACAGCGCAACAACCAAAAATGCGATGAGAGTCGCGCCCATCAATTTTTGCATCGGATGATCCCTCTTCCATTTGGTCGTTCGTTGAGCCGAATAAGATTAAACTGGATGTTCCGCCTACGACCAGCGCAATTGGCTCTGACAATTCTGCAAACCTTCGGCTATCGGGCCTATTGCGTCGGCGATCGTCAAGCGATCCGTTAAATGGCAGCTTTCGGGGGTGGAGGATGAGTGACGGCAGCGGTCGCAATTCGGTGCTGCTGACCCAGGCTGTGTGAAAACGCCGTTCGTGCTATGAATCTCCTACTGAATCGGCGGGGGATTTGATGACGCGGTTCGTGGCTGGGATGGATCGGCAGCAGACGACGCTGTTGCCTGAATGCCTCGATGACTTCATCGACGAGAGCAATCCTGTTCGCGCCGTCGATGTGTTCGTCGACGCGCTCGATCTTCGCGAGCTGGGCTTCACGAGCGTCGATCCGGCCGGGACCGGCAGGCCCGCCTATCATCCCTCGCCGCTGCTCAAGCTCTATATCTATGGCTATCTCAATCGCGTGCAATCGAGTCGCCGGCTGGAGCGGGAATGCCAGCGCAATCTGGAGGTGATGTGGCTGACCGGGCGGCTCGCGCCCGATCACAAGACGATCGCCGATTTTCGCAAGGACAATGGTCCGGCCATCAAGAAGGTCTGCTCGCAGTTCGTAGTTCTGTGCCGGCAGATGGGATTGCTGGCCAACGCGAGTGTCGCGATCGATGGCTCGAAATTCAAAGCGGTCAACAGCCGCGACAACAATTTCACCGAAGCGAAAATGAAGCGGCGGCTGGAGCAGATCGAGGAGAGCGTCGCGCGGTATCTGAGCCAGCTCGACACCACCGACCGTCATATCGCCGCTGGCGAGGCGCCGTCGGAAGCGCTCGCCGCCAGGACCACGCGGCTGAAGGAGAAGCTCGTCAAGCTCGAGGCGGAGATGGCGCGCCTGAAGGCGCTCGAGCAGCAAATGCTGGCCTCACCCGACAAGCAGATTTCGCTCACCGATCCCGACAGCCGCTCGATGGCGACCAGCGGGCGGGGCTCCGGCATGGTCGGCTACAACGTGCAAACCGCGGTCGACACCACGCATCATCTGATCGTTGCCCACGAGGTCACCAACGTCGGCACCGACACATCGCAGCTCGCCAACATGGGCGAGCAGGCGAAGGAAGCTCTGCAAACGGATGAACTCGATGCCGTCGCCGATCGCGGCTACTTCAACGGCGAGAAGATCCTCGAATGCGCTGAGGCCGGGATCACGGTGACGCTGCCGAAACCTCAGACGTCCGGCGCGAAAGCGAAAGGCCGTTTCGGCAAGCAGGACTTCGTCTATCAGGCGTCGGAGGATGTCTATCGCTGCCCGGCCGGCGAGACGCTGAAGTACTACTACACGAGCGAGGAAAACGGGCAGCAGATGCGGCGCTATTGGACCAACGCGTGCCGCACCTGTCCGATCAAAGCTCAGTGCACGACCAGCCAGCAGCGCCGCATCACGCGGTGGGAGCATGAGCATGTTGTCGAGGCCGTGCAGGAGCGGCTCGACAAAAATCCCGACGCCATGCGCGTTCGCCGCTCGACGGTCGAGCACCCGTTCGCCACGCTGAAGATGCGTATGGGGGCTACGCACTTTCTGTGTACGACACTGCCCAAGGTCGCCACCGAGATGG
>JAYUHJ010000196.1:0-11208 GCA_043767065.1 Hyphomicrobiales bacterium
GAGCGGCTGGTCGCGTTCGCCGATCTTCCCGAGGCGCTCGAGTCGGGCTCGGTCGCGCTCGTGGAACTTTTCCGGCGACACCTGCGCTGGGCGGCTCGCAACGGCGAGCTGCCGGCCGCGACGCGCATCGACGCGGCGGTGACCGCGCTGTTCGCGCTCTTTTACGGCGTGCCGCTCGCGCTTGGTGTCGAGCGGGCGCGCTCGGTGCGCCCGGCCTACCGGGCCCAGCTCGATTTATTGTGGGCGGGACTGCGCGCGGCGCATCGAGCTTGATCGCGCGGTGGCCGATGAACCGGTTCGAGACCGCGAGCGTGGAACTGGACGGGGTTCGCTTCCCCTATCTCGCGCGCGCCCCGGAGCACTTTCAAGGCGCGGCGCTGCTCGCGCCGGAGAAAGTGGCGAAACTCATCACCCTGGCGGTGCCTTACGGTCCCGGCTTCGGGCGGGCGCTGGTGCCGAACCCGCTCCAGCAGCGCCGCTCCTGGTACATGTACTTTTTCCAGATGCCGTTCGCGGAGGCGGCGTTCGCGCGCGACGACTTCGCGTTCCTCGATCGCTTGGTGGCCGAGTGGTCGCCGGGGCTGGCGCCCGATCCGGAGTACCGCGAAACGGTGAAGGCCATGTTCAGACAGCCAGGGGTTGCGCAGGCGGCGCTGAACTACTACCGGCAAGCCTTTCGCCTCGAACTGCAGTCCCCCGCGTTGCAGCGCGATCAGGAGCGGCTCGGACAGGAACCGATCCAGGTCCCCGCGCTCTACCTGCACGGCGCGGAGGACGGCTGTATCGGCGCCGAAGTCGCGCGAGGTGGAGGAAGCCGTTTTGCGGTTTCTCGCCGGATAACGCAGCCGCAAAGCTTTCGCTTATGACATCAAAGGAGACAAGATGGACAACGCATCGCACCGCGAAACCTGGGAAGCCTATTCCGCATGCTGGTCGGAAGCGGACCCCGCGAAAAGGCGGCAAATGTTCGAACGCTGCCTGAGTCCGGATTGTGCCTACGCCGATCCGCGCGCGCAGCTTTCGGGATACGAGAAGCTTTCCGACTACATGACGGAGTTTCAGAAAAGCGTTCCCGGCGGCGGCTTCGTGCTGACCGACTTCAAGGATCATCACGGCCGCAGTCTCGCGCGCTGGAACATGGTCGACGGCAAAGGCGCGGTCCTCGCCCCCGGCGCGAGTTTCGGCCTCTACGGCACCGATGGCCGGTTGACGCAGATGAACGGGTTCTACTGAGGATCGCCGCCGCTGAGTATGTTCTTGGGCGGTAAAGGGTTGTCTGAGTGACCGCGAGCGCTGAATTCACGCAGTACGTGATGGAGTTGCTGGAGCCGGTCGGCGCGCTGCGCGCGAACCGCTTCTTCGGCGGTGTCGGCATCGCGCACGAGTCGGTGCAGTTCGCGATGATCATGGGCAACCGCCTGTACTTCGCGGTCGATGAACGTACCCGCGCGAAGTTCGAGCGCGCCGGCACGGGCCCGTTCTCCTACGCGACGCGCAAAGGCCGCGTGACGGTGTGCAAGTACTTTGAACTGCCGGCGAACGTGCTCGAAGACCGAGACACCCTGAGAGCCTGGGCGCGCGAATCGATCGAAGCGGCGGCGCGCACGGCGAAGGGCAAGCCAGGCCGGGCGGCCAGAACGGCGCCTGGCCGAGGACGGCGCACCCGAGAGTAAAAGAGGCGCGGTCCCGGTTCCAGCGCCGGTCCGCCCTCGGTCTACTATCGCGGCCGCGTCATCAGCACGGCAGTCAGTTGCGCCATGACGGCCGCCTGGGCGCGGAAATGGTCCTTGTCGAATTTATCCAGCCGCGCCGTTGACGACCAGTACGCGCCCTGCGAACCCATGGTGGAAAACGCGGGCAGGTTCCACTCCTTCGCTGAGGCGATCCGGCCCATGCCGTACCAGAAACCTTGCGTGCCGCCGTGGATTCCCGGACGGTCCACCGTCTGCACCATGACGCGCGGCAGGCGGTGCACCTTCACCGCCTCGATCGCGGCGGCGATCAGCGCGGGATCGCCCCGGGTCCAGAGGAAGGAAGGCTCGACGAGGCCGGTGGGTGCGAGCTTGGCGCCGTCCTCGCGGTACTCCAGTTGTCCGAGGTGTTCCAGCGCGATCAGGCCGGCGATGGGCTTGCGCGCTTCGGGGTGCTTCTCGAACCAGTCCTGCGCCTTGAACGCCGCCTCGCCGCCCGGCAGGTAGTGGCGGTTGTCCATGTAGATCGTCAGCGTCCGCGGGCGCTCCGCCTGCGGGATGCGCGCGAAGTACGTCACCAGCGCGAGCACCCCCAACGGCCCGTTGTCCTGGGAAATGGACGGTCCGTCGCTGTGCGTGCGCAGAACGATCTGCTCGTCCCTAGGCGTGCCGTAGTCGCGCCCGGGAAGAAACGCGATCGTCTGGTGCGTTTTCACCGGCGCCACCGTGCCCACGAGGGTCAACGTGGCGCTCGCGCCCTTGCGCGCATCCGCGAGCACCTGCCGGCCCGCGTCGCGATCCAGGTAGAGCGTCGGCGCCTGGTACAAGCGCGGCATGGGAAACGTGTACAGTCCCGCGACGCGCTCGTAGGGCATGTCGAACACCACCAATGCTCCGGCGGCTTTGCCCTTTTGTACCGCCTGATTGATGCGGATCACCTGGCGCAGCTGCCACCAGACGTCGTAGGCGACGGACGTTCCCGCGGGAACCCGGGTGAACGGCGGCGGGAAGGTCGCCGGATCGGAGAGATACTCGTGATCGTTGACGGTGAACCAGGTCTTGTAGTCCTCGCTCAAGGGCGGTTCAGGGTGGGGCGCCACCGTGAAGACCGCGATTTTGCCCTCGATGGACGCGGGCGGCGCGGCCCAGTCGTAGTGCACCAACGGCGCGGCCAGGCCACCGGGCCCGGTGGTCCCCGAGTAGCCGCCGTAGTGCGCGACCTTTACCGGCGCGCCGCCAGAAACCAGTTTCCATTTCGAATCGTCGGGCCAGTCCGAGGTCGTCCACTGTTCGTAGCTCCACTCGTTGCGAGTCAGGCCGACGACACCGAGATTCTTCAGGCGTTCTTCGACGAAGGAAACATAGCGGTGCCAGGCGGGACTGCCGGAATACGTGGGGCCGCCCTGGTCCTTGAAGCGATGCCAGGTCTGAATTTCGTCCACGCCGGGCAGAAAGGCGGCGTTGATCTGCTGCAGCGCGGGATGGACGGCCTGCGCCGCGGTTTGAAGCGGAGACAGCGCCCCGATAACGAGCACCGCCGGTAACGACCGGCGCACGGAGCGAAGCAGAGATGGCATGACGTACCTCATCGATGAGAGCCTGATTGCCGGTAGAACGCCTCCAGCTCCGCCGGCGGCAGGGGCCGCGACAGGTAGTAGCCCTGCATCTCGTCGCAGCCGTTCGCGCGCAGGAATTCGAGCTGCTCCCGCGTTTCGACGCCCTCGGCGATCACCTTCAGTTTCAGGCTGTGCGCCATGGCGATGATGGCCAGCGTGATCGCCGCGTCGTCCGGATTGGTGGTGACGTCGCGGATGAAGGCGATGTCGATCTTCACCGTGTCGATCGGGAAGCGTTTCAGGTAGGCGAGGCTCGAGTAGCCGGTGCCGAAGTCGTCGACGGCGATCGTGACGCCGAGCGCTTTCAGCCGTAGCAGCGCGGCGATGTTGCCTTGCGCATGCGACATCAGCGCGCTTTCGGTCAGCTCGAACTCCAGCAACCGGGGGTTCACGTCGTGGGATCGCAGCGCTCTCGCGGCCTCGACCTCGAACTCGAGCAGCTCGGTGGAGACGCCGTGGTCCCGCGCGGCGCGCGCGACCCGGGTGAATTCGGCGTCCGCGACCCTTGCGAGCATGGCGAAGCGCACGCCGGGCGTGTGCGCGAGGCTGCGTACCAGCGAGCGCATGAAATCGACGCCGGAAACCGATCTCGTCCCCTCGACCAGATCCTCCAGGACGCGGCTGAGGACGCTGGAACTGAGGCTGCCGGCTGCGCTGGCCATGAGGTGCGTCTCCGTCGAAATCCGCATCGCGGCCCGGATGCCGCTTGCGCGGATTATACTCACTCGGGTAAGCGAACCACGGCCGGGTCCGGCAGTATTCTCGCGGGCCTCGAAAGGATGGCGATGCAGAACCTGCTTTCCCTGACGATCATCGTCGAGCCCGACCGGCAACGTCTGGTGCGCTTCGTGATAGAAGCCGTGGAGGCGCTAGGCGCCAATGTTTTTTCCGCGACGCAACGGCTCGACGGCCTGTTGCCGCGGCTGCGCGAGGATGGCGTCCGCGCGAGCGTTCCCGTCGAAGTCAGCCTCGTCCTCGACGATCTCGCGCTCGGCCTGGCCTGGGGCGAGCGGCACGAAAAACTCGCCACGCTCGCGCAACCCGCGGCTCTCGATATCGTCGCGACCCTGATCACGCGCTTGAAGAATGCCAGCGAATCGGCCGACTCCACGCTGCTCAAGCGCCGTAACGAACAGATCGTCGCCGACCTGGAAAGCGCCAGACGGCGCGCGCGGGAGGAAATGGAACAGCTCGAGACCTTGCTCGAAGCGAAGAAGGGTGAATTGCAACAATCGATCCGTGCTTCGCAGACCGACAGTCTCACCGGCCTGTATAACCGCGGCGGCTATGACATGCGCCTGCACGAAGCGGTATTGCGCTGCAATCGCCAACGCGAACCCCTGTGCCTCCTGCTCTTCGATCTCGACAAATTCAAGGAAATCAACGACAGCCTCGGGCATCAGGCGGGCGACGAATTCCTCAAGCGCATGGCCGGGGCCTTGCGCGCTTCGATTCGCGGGCACGTCGACCATGCCTGCCGCATGGGGGGCGATGAGTTCGCCATCGTCGCGTTCTCGGACCTGGCGATCGCCCAGCGCATCGCCGCCAAAGTGATCGGGCTGATCGACGGCAAGGTCAGCATCGGCATCGCGCGGCTGCGCGAAAGCGATACGGTGGCGGGCCTCATCGGCCGCGCCGATGCGGCTCTCTACGAGGCGAAACATCGCGGCCGCGGTCAGTTTGTCGCCGACGAGGCGATGGCGCCGCGGAGCGACGTGGTCCAGCAATGAGAGGTACGGCAAGCGGATGAAATTGCTCGTCGAACAGGGGGCGAAAGGCGACAGCAGCCTGGTGCTGCTGCGCTCCAAGCTGCGCGCGGTGTCGCGCCGCATGGGCTTCAGCGATGTCAAGCGCGAGCACTTGGAACTGGTGTGCAACGAAATGGTCACCAACCAGAATAAATTCGCCCAGGGCAATGGCCTGGTGCAGGTCTGGGAGATTAACCAGCCGCAGCCGGCGCTGGACCTGTTCGCCTTCGACTACGGCGCGGGGATCGTCGACCTGAACGCCGCGGGGCGGGACGGCTACACCACCGCCGGCACGATGGGCAAGGGCCTGGGCGCGATTCAGCGCCTGTCTTCGGTAAGCGACATCTACAGCATCCCCCAGGAGCAGACCAAGGATTCGCCCTGGCACGGTACCGCGGTGTGGTCGCGCTTCTATCGCGGCGGCCCGGAGGCCGGCCTGGCGCACCAGACCGGCGGCTATCTGCGCGCTTATCAGGACAGCAGCTACAACGGCGACCGCATCGAAGTCCAATGCGGGAAAAACAAAACCCGCTGGCTGCATATGGACGGCCTCGGCCATGGTCGCGAGGCGGCCGAAGTGGTCGACGGGATCGGTGATTTCCTCGACGAAGAAACACCCGTCGACGGCCTGGTGCAACGGCTCAGCACGCAACTGCGGGGCACGCGCGGCGCGGTCGCGATGCTGTGCGAGATCGACGCCGGCACGCAGACGTTCAAAGTCTGCGGCGTGGGCGACATGATCGCCTACCTCATCGCCAACGGCGAGAAAAAAGCCATCTCCTTTTCACCCGGCGTGCTCGGCCACGCCCACCGCACACCGGAAACCTTCAGCCTGCCTTTCCCGCCCCAGGCGCTGCTCATTACGGCCTCCGACGGTCTGCGGCGAAGCATCACCCTGCATACTCTGCCCGAACTGTGGCGCCTGCATCCGCAACTGATCGCGCTGGTGCTGGGACAGGTCATGGGCCGGCACAACGACGACCGGTCGGTATTCGCCGTCCGAGTCAACCCTAACGCGAGGCACAGCCATGGCGAATGAAACCCCCGGTGTGAAATCCACCAACCAGATTCTGATCCAGCAGCTGATGCTGAACGTGGGCAAGCTGTCGGTGGTGATCGAAAAAGAGGGCCAGAACATCTTCGGTCAGAAGAACCTGCTCTCGAACAGCGAGATCGACGATTACAGCCTGGAATTTCTCGAATTGCTGACCATGCTGCTGCACGCCGGCGAGAAAATCGACCGGCGCGGACCGGAGCTCAAAGCCTTGCGGCAGTTTTTCGTCAACTTTTCGCAGCAGATCCAGGTGCGCGGCGGGAGTATGGACGAGTTCGTGCGCTACATTCACTTTCTGCAAGGCGCGTTCCTGGAGAATCTGGATACCGACGAAACCGTCAGCGTGGAGGAATCGCGCGCGATCCTGCTGCTGCTCGGAACGATCTTCAACGACATCATCCTGGACGTGTTCCATATTTATCTGGAAGGCAAGGAAAAGACCATCCTCGCGCAACAGGAAGAGTTGCGCCAGGTCTCGACGCCGATCACCGAAATCTGGGGCGGCGTGCTGACTCTGCCGATCATCGGCTCGCTCGATTCCTCCCGTACCATGATCGTCATGGAAAAACTGCTCTCGCGCATCGAGTCGGAGCGCGCGCGCGTGGTGGTCATCGACGTGACTGGCGTGCTGGCGATCGACTCGCAGGTTTCGCATCACCTGATCCAGATGATCCGGGCCGTCGGCTTGATGGGCGCCGATGCCATCCTCACCGGCATCCGGCCGGAAATCGCCCGGGCGCTCACCAGCCTCAACATCGACTTGAGCAGCGTGACCACGCGCTCGAAACTGTCCGAAGGCTTGAAAGAAGCCTTCCGCCGGCTCAACATCGAGGTCTCGCAGCCCGGCGCAGCTCTTCACGCCAGAAAGTAAAGCCGGATGATCGAAGGCGTTCATCTCACCCCTATCGGCGGCGGCAACGTTTTGCTGGAGCCCGGCGAGGGACTCGACCCCGGCAATCCCGAGGTGCTGATCGCGCCGGTGCTGGAGTTCCTCCAGGACAATCAAGCGCTACGCCTGGTCTACGACTTGAAAAACGTCCGCCTCGTGGACTCGGTCTACTACGCCTGGCTCAGCACCTTGAACGCCGCCTGCCGTATCGCCGACGTCGAACTGGTGACCGTCAACATGCATCCGGCCGTGGCCTATTCCCTCGCGCTCGCGCTCGACCGATCGCCGCCTTTTCGTTGCGTACTCGATATCCATCATTTGCGCTGAAACGGCGCGCCCGTGGCGCGCCGTCCGACCCGGCGGCGGGCTACGGCCTGGTCAAGGTCAAGCCGGGCCGGCGCCGGCCGCGCCGGCTTTCGGAGTTCGATCCCGCGGCGACGCTCAAGCGGCCGCGGGGGAGGGCGTGATCGCCGTCGATACCAACGTCCTCGCCCGCTTCTACTGCGACGATCCGGACGATCCCGAGTCCAGGCGCCAGCGGGCCGTTGGCGCGCCGCGTGATGATCGAGTCACCGGCGGTGTTCGTGCCGCTGACGGTGCTCCTCGAGTTCGAGTGGGTGATGCCCGGCCTTCCTGGTATGTACGACCTGGACCTATTCAGCGCCTGTTTGCCGGACGTTGACATATTGATGCCTGTGGTGCATGCTTCGATGCATGAGAACCACGGTGCGACTCGACGAACACCTGCTCGCCAAAGCCAAGCAGCATGCGCTCGAATCGGGCAAGACGCTGACCTCCGTGCTGGAGGACGCGCTGCGGGAATCGCTGGCGCGCCGCCGCGTGACCGCGAAATCGAAGCCGCTCCGCCTGAAGACCGTCAGGGGCGGTGGCGTGCGGGCCGGCGTGGATCTGGACGACAGCGCATCCCTGCTCGATGTGATGGAGTCCTGAAATGGTGCTTCCGGATGTGAACGTGCTGGTGTACGCGCATCGCGAAGACGCGGCGCACCACGCCGGGTGCCGCGACTGGCTTGAGAAAGTTATCAATGGGGACGAGTCCTACGGCCTCTCAGAACTGGTGTTGAGCGGATTCGTGCGGGTCGCGACCCACCCGAAAGTCTTCACCAAACCGAGCACCCTCTCGGACGCGCTCGCATTTACCGAGCAATTGCGCGGCCGGCTGAACTGCGTTCCGGTCGCCCCCGGGCTCCGCCACTGGGAGATCTTTCGCGCTCTCTGCGTGGAGGCGGGAGCGAGGGGCAACCTCGTGCCCGATGCCTTTCTGGCCGCGATGGCGATAGAGTCGGGCTGCGAGTGGATCACCACCGATCGGGATTTCAGCCGCTTCAGGGGCCTTCGCTGGCGGCATCCGCTTCAGTAGCGCTGTCTGCGCAGCGGCAAGCCGCGCCGCCGGTAATCACGGGTGTCGTGCTACGCAGCCTTGAGCATAGCCAGCGCCGCGTCGTGCGCCATCAAGGCCCCATCAGGAGAGTGGGCAACCACAGCGCCAGCGCCGGAACGAAGGTGACCAGGGCGAGGACCGCGATCAGCGCCAGCGTGAACGGAACCGCCTCGCGGAACACGCCGGCGATCGGCGCGCCCGCGAGCTGCGCGGTGAGAAAAGTCACCACCCCCGAGGGCGGGGTGAGCTGGCCGATCATGAGGTTCAGCACGACCACCACGCCGAGGTGCACCAGGTCGATCTGGTAAGCGTTTGCGAGCGGCACCAGCAGCGGCGCGAGCGTCACCAGCGCCACCGCCGGCTCCAGCGCCAGGCCCCAGACGAGAAAGAACGCGTTGATGATCACCAGCATCACCCAGCGGCTGTCGGTAAGCGAGGCGAACAGCGCCACCAGCCCCTGGCCGATCGCCAAGTTGGCCACCAGCCAGGAGAAGATGCCCGAGGCTGCGACCATCAGCAGGATCAGCCCCGAGTCGAGCATCGACTTGACGGTGATGCGCCACAGATCGCGCAGGCTCAGTTCGCGGTACACGAGCCCGCCGACCGCGGCCGCGTAGACCACCGCGACCACGCCCGCTTCGGTCGGCGTTACCACGCCGCCGACGATGCCGCCGAGGATGATGGCCGGCATCGCGAGCGCGAGCAGCGCGTCGCGAAAGCTGCGCGCGATGCGCGCGAAGGACGCGCGCGGCGAGTACGGGTAGCCGCGCCGGTGCGCGATCCAGCTTGCGGTCCCCAGCAGCCAGACCCCCATCAGCAGCCCGGGCACCGCGCCGGCGAGGAACAGGCGGCCGACCGAGACCTCGGTCACCAGCGCGTAGACCACGAACGCGATCGAGGGCGGGATGATCGGGCCCATGGTCGAGGCGGCGGCCACCACCGCGGCGGCGTACTCGGGCGGGTAGTTCTGTTTCTTCATCGCCGGAATCAGCGCCGAGCCGATCGCCGAGGCATCGGCCACCGCCGAGCCGGACACGCCGGAGAACACCATGCTGGCGAGGATCGCGACGTGCGACATTCCGCCGCGCACGTGGCCAACCAGCGAAGCGGCGAAGTCGAGCAGCCGGCGCGTGATGCCGCCGCTGTTCATCAACTCCCCGGCGAGGAAAAAGAACGGGATCGCGAGGAAAGCGAACGAATCGATCCCCTGCACCAGCGAAGACGCCAGCACGTTGAGCGGCACCTGCCCGTCCGAGGCGAGGATCGTGACCGTCGCCGCGAGCCCCATCGAAAAGAACACCGGCACCCCCAGCGCCAGCAGCGCGAGAAAGGCGCCCATCAGGACGCCGAGCTGCAGCAGTTGCGCCGACACTCAGCGCATCAGCCGGCGCACGGCGTGGGCGATCGCATCGGCATCGGGCAGGTAGGCCTTCTCCAGCGACCGATGGAACGGCACCGGAATATCCGGCGGCGCGATGCGCAGGACCGGTGCCTTGAGGGCGTCGAACGCTTCCTCGGCGACCATCGCGACGACCTCGTTCGACGAACTGCCGGTCTTGACCGCTTCGCCCACGACGATCAGGCGTCCGGTCCTGCGCACCGAGGCAAGCACGGTCGCCTTGTCCATCGGCACGATCGTGCGCAGGTCGATGACTTCGGCCTCGATGCCTTCCCGCGCGAGCGCGGTCGCCGCGCCGAGCGCGCGCTTCACCATCAGGGCGCTCGCGACCAGGGTCACGTCGCGGCCATGACGCTTCACCTCGGCCTTGCCCAGCGGCACGAGGTGCTCGCCTTCGGGCACGTCCTCGCGCCCGGCGTGGTAGAGCGCCATATGTTCGAGGAACAGGACCGGATTGTCGTCACGGATCGCCGACTTCATCAACCCCTTGGCGTCCGCGGCGCAGGACGGCACCACGACTTTGACGCCCGGCACGTTGAGCAACCAGGAATGAAAATCGTAGGCGTGCCCGTGGAACGGTCCGACGCCGTACTTGGCGCGAAGCACCAACGGCACTCTGGCGTGGCCGTCGGAGTAGTAGTGCATCGCGCCACCGTCCAGGCCGAACTGATGGATGACGAGACCGAGGAACTCCAGAAACATGACGTCGACAATCGGCCGCTTGCCGGCGAGCGCGGCGCCGACGCCGGCGCCGACGAACCCGCCCTCAGACATCGGCGTGTCGATGACGCGGCCCTCGGCGCCGAATTCCTCCCACAGGCCGTTGCAGGACTTGAGCGGCCCGCCGAAAGGGCCGATGTCCTCTCCCATGATGAATACGTCGCGGTCGCGGCGCATCTCTTCGGCGATGGCGGCGACGGTGGCTTCTTGAAACGTTTGACGCGGCATGGCGGGCCTCAGGCGTAAACGGCGCCGATGCCGAGCGCATCGATGCCCGGATCGGGATCCGCCTTCGCGGCCGTCATGGCCGCTTCGGCTTCGTTCGTCGCCTCTTGCGTCAGCCGATCGAGAAGCGCCCCGGAGGCGACCCCGTCGGCAACCAGGCGAAGCCGGAATGCGGCGATCGGGTCGCGCGCCTGCCACGCGGCGACTTCCTCCGCCGGGCGGGTCTCGATTCGATCGGAAACGAAATGGCCGGCGGCGCGGAAGGTGAGTGCTTCGATGAGGCTCGGTCCGCCGCCCTGGCGCGCGCGCGCGATGGCACCCTGCACCGCGCCGTGGACCGCGAGCACGTCGTTGCCGTCGACCTTGATCCCCGGCATGCCGTAGCCGGCGGCGCGCTCGGCCACCGAGCGGCCGGCGACGCGATCCTTCGACAGCGTGGAGATCGCGATCTGATTGTTCTGGCA
>JAYUHJ010000197.1:0-1970 GCA_043767065.1 Hyphomicrobiales bacterium
CGCGAAACCGGCGGTCGCGCCAAGCTCGAAGCCTCGGGCGGGATCACCCTCGATAATATTCGTGCCATCGCGCAAACCGGCGTTGACTTCATTTCAATCGGCGGCCTGACCAAACACCTTCTCGCCATCGATCTTTCGTTGCGTTTTTTGCCGCGCTGACAGTTTCTGATCCGATTCCAAGCAATCCGGTTGAAACCGGTGCCCAAACCGACTAGGCTTTTGTACCAGTGCAGAGGGACTTGTGCCGACCTTCACTTTGGCCAACGTCGTCCGCCATGAAAACAAAAATAGACGTCCAAGATCTGCGCAAGGGCATGTACATCACTGAGCTGGATCGTTCCTGGCTCGGCACACCGTTCATGTTCCAGGGTTTTGAGATTCGCAGCGACGAGGAATTAACGCAGCTGCGCGCACTGTGCAAGCACGTGTACATCCTGAACCTGGACGATCCTGTCTCGAAGTCCATACGCCGGTCAAAGCCGCAGGCGACACCCGGTTCCCAGATGCACCACGCCGTTTCCCAACAGAACGTTGAGTTCGCCGTGACCGAAACCTCAAGCCGGCAGATCCCACACAGCGGCGCGGCGCATAGCACATATCATGATGTAACGCCGGTCGAGGAAGAACTCCAGCAAGCCATGGAAGTCGAGCGTGGCGCGCGCGAGACCCTTTACACCATTCTGGATGACGCGCGCCTCGGCCGCAGCGTCGACACACCAGGCGCCAAGAAGGCGGTGGGCCAGATGACGGAGAGCATCATTCGCAATCCGGATGCGCTGGTCTGGCTCACCCACCTCAAGAATAAACACGAGTACACCGCGCTCCACAGTCTGCGTGTGTGCGTGCTGGCACTCAGCCTCGGCCGCTGCCTCGGCTATGACAAGGAAAACAAAACATTCTCGGCATGGGTGCGCTGCTGCACGACATCGGCAAGCTGCACCTGCGCCTGCAGCTGCGCCTCCAGCGGCTCGGCGCCATGCGCGAGGCGGCGGCGCGGCTGCTGGGGCGCGACCGGCTGGGCCGCGAGGTCTTCCTGCGCGGTGCGCCTGAAGGTCTGCGGGTCGATCGCAAGAACCGCTGGCAGTGCGATTGGTTCGCGCTGATCCAGGCTTACGGCCAGGTCAAGGCGCGCACTGCGCCCGTCGTCCATATCGTTCGCGACCGCATGGTGATGACGCTCGATTCGGCGCTGGCGCGGGTGTCGGCGATGCTGGGCGTGACGCTTGACTGGATGGAGCTCGCGGAATTCCTGCCGCCGCCCCAGGGAAATGGATGGGCCGATGCCCGGCTGCGGCGCTCGGCGCTGGCCTCCAGCTTCGTCGCGGCGCTGGAGCTGGCCCGGCGGGGCAAGGCGGAACTGGCGCAGGATGAGGCTTTCGGCCCCCTCCGCTTGCGGCGAGTGCCGGCATGACCCTTCGCCAGGCTCAGGATGAGCGGGAGCGGCTCGACGACCTCGTGCGCGCAGTGGAGGCGACATTGTTTGCCGCCGAACAGCCCATGACCGTCGAGGCGATTTCCGCGCATCTCGGCGGGGCGGATGTGCGCGATGCGCTGCGCGAGCTGGCTGCGCATTACCACGGCCGCGGCATCGAGCTGGTCGAGCGCGGCAAGCGCTGGCATTTCCAGACCGCCGCCGATCTCGCCCATCTGCTGCGCCGCGAGCGCGAGGATGTCCGCCGCCTGTCGCGCGCAGCCACCGAAGTGCTGGCGATCGTCGCCTATCACGAACCGGTCAGCCGCGCCGAGATCGAGGCAATCCGCGGCGTGCAGACCGCCAAGGGCACACTCGACGTGCTGCTCGAGGCGGGCTGGGTCCGTGTTGCCGGGCGGCGCGAGGTGCCGGGTCGGCCGGTGATCTACGCGACCACGCCCGAATTCCTCGCCCATTTCGGCCTCGCCTCGCGCAAGGATCTGCCCGGCATCGACGAACTGCGCGCCGCTGGGCTGCTCGATCCGGTGGACGATGCGCT
>JAYUHJ010000198.1:0-4717 GCA_043767065.1 Hyphomicrobiales bacterium
GTGCCTTCCGGCAAAGCCAGCGTCATCAGCGCGCCGAGCGGCACCGCGCCCTTGGCAGCGAGGTCGGAAAGATTGACCCGCAGCGCCTTGCGCGCGACCGAGTCCGGCGGATCGTCGACGAAGAAATGCACGCCGGCGACGATCGCATCCGTGGTGGCGACGATTTCGCTGCCCGCTGGCGGCGCGAGCAGCGCCGCGTCGTCGGCCAGACCGAGCGCGGACGAATGCCTGGCGATCGCCCTGAAGAAATCGATCAGCCGGTCCTCGCCGCTCTGCCTGGATTTCTCGCCGCTCATATGCTCACCCCGCGGCCGGCGCCTCGAACTCTTTGCCGCGCGCGCTCCGTGCCAATGCGTCCAGCACGCCATTGACCATGCCGGTCTCCTCCTCGTCGAGGAAGGCCGCGGCCACGTCGACATATTCGCTGATCACGACCCGCGCCGGCACATCCTTGCGGTAGGCGAGCTCATAGGCTCCTGCGCGCAGGATCGCGCGCAGCACCGTTTCGATCCGCTTCAGCGGCCAGCCGTTCAAGAGCGCCGCATCGACCATCGGGTCGAGCGAACGCTGCTCGCGCACCACGCCCTCGGCGATGTCGCGGAAATGCTCGGCTTCGGCCTTGGCGTAGTTCTCGCCCTCGACCTCGCGGCCTATCCAATGGCTCTGAAACTCGGCAAGAATTTCGGGGAGCTCGGTCCCCGCCAGATCCATCTGATAAAGCGCCTGGACTGCGGCGAGCCGCGCGACGCTGCGCTCCTGCGGCCGCGGGCGCGCCACGTCAGCGACCGGCGCGCGCGCGCGCGATGCGCACGAGCGCGAGCGCCGCCGAAGCCGCGGCGCCGCCCTTATTCTCCCGGTCGGGCCGCGCGCGCACCAGCGCCTGCTTGCGGTTCTCGACCGTGAGGATGCCGTTGCCGAGCGGCAGCTTGCGCGCCACAGCGAGATCGATGAGCGCACGCGCGGACTCGTGCGCGACGATCTCAAAATGCAGGGTCTCGCCGCGGATCACGCAGCCGAGCGCCACCATGCCGTCGAACGGAATCCCCGCCTGCGCGGCGATGTCGAGCTCGATCGCGGCGGCGACCGGAATCTCGAGCGACCCCGGCACGCGGATGTGCTCGATCCCGACGCCGGCTTGCTGCAGCCGCGCCATGCAGCCGGCGAGCAGGTGATCGGAAATATCCTCGTAGAAGCGGGCCTCGACCACAAGGATGCGGGCGCCCGGAACGGGCGCTTCCTCCGCGCTTGTCACACGCGCTTTGACCATGATCGCCGCCCGGTTGTTGATCCGCCTTCAGCTACGCCGCTCAGGGCGCTTCCGCAAGCCGCGCCAGGTAGCGCGCGATCAGATCGACCTCCAGGTTCACCTTCGCCCCGGCCGCGATGCCCTTCCATGCCGTCACCGCGAGCGTGTGCGGGATGATGAACACGGAGAAATCCGCCCCCTCGACCGCGTTGACCGTAAGCGAAATGCCATCGAGCGCGACCGAGCCCTTGGGCACGATGAAGCGGGAAAGATGCGAGGGCGCGCGGACGACGAGGCGCGCCATATCCTTGAGCGCGTCGTGCTTCCGGATTTCAGCGATGCCGTCGATGTGGCCGGTGACGAGATGGCCGCCGAGCTCCTCGCCCGCCTTCAGCGCGCGCTCCAGGTTGAGCTTCCGGCCCGCCGACCATTCGCCGGCGGTGGTGCGCGCGAGCGTTTCGGCGCCTGCTTCGACCTCGAACCAGTTCCTCTTCCCCTTGACGCCCTTGGCCACGACCGTGAGGCAAGCGCCATTGATCGAAATCGAGGCCCCGATCGCGATTGATTTGGCGGAATATGAACTCGCGATCCGCAGCCGCTTCAGATCGCCGCGATCTTTCAGCGAGACGAGCGTGCCGACCGCGCTGACGATTCCGGTGAACACGCTCAGCCCCGCACGAGATGCACGAGGCTGTCGTCGCCCACCGTGCGCCGTTCGAACACTTTGAGCGTCGGGCAATGCAGCAGCGCATCCAGTGGCATGCCTTCGATCGCCGGAACCGCCGCGCTGCCGAGCGTCTTGGGCGAGCGCACGACTACAGCCTCGTCCACGAGATCGGCTTTGATGAGAGCCGCCGACAAGATGGGCCCGCCCTCGACCAGCAAGCGCGTGATGCCGCGCGCGGCCAGCAGCCCAAGCGCCGCTTTCAGATCGATCCGGCTATCCGGGCCCGCATCGACCCTCATCACGTCCGCGCCGGCGGCCGCGAGCTTCAGCTCCGGCTCGACCGGCGCGTCGGTGCGCGCGATCATCCAGAGCGGATATTGCTGGGCCGTCTTCACCAGCCGCGAAGTCATCAGTG
The DNA here is from genome assembly GCA_043767065.1 of Hyphomicrobiales bacterium. Lineage (GTDB taxonomy): Bacteria > Pseudomonadota > Alphaproteobacteria > Rhizobiales > Xanthobacteraceae > JAHFPN01. The sequence continues at coordinate 2,329 of JAYUHJ010000198.1, forward strand.
TGCGCAGCGAGCTGTCGAGCACGACGCGCACCGGCGTGCGGTCGTCCATGCCCGGCAGCCGGCAATTGAGCAACGGATCGTCCGACAGCACGGTTCCGATCGCGACCAGCACCGCGTCGTTCCGGGCCCGGAGCATGTGCGCTTCGGCGAGCGACGCGTTCCCGGAAATCATGATCGGCCGGCGGCCCTCGAGCGCCGACTTGCCGTCGGCCGAGACCGCGAGCTTGAGGATCACTTGCGGCCGGCCCTCGCGGATGCGCCGCAAATGCCCCGCATGCGCGAACGACGCTTCCTCGCGGCCGACGCCGAGTTCGACATTGACCCCGCCCGCCCGCAGCGCCGCGATCCCTTTGCCGCCCACCGTCGGATTCGGATCTTCCAGCGCCACCACGACGCGGGCGATCTGCGCTCGCAGGATCGCTTCGGCGCACGGCGCGGTGCTGCCGTGATGCGCGCAGGGCTCGAGCGTCACATACATCGTGGCGCCCTTGGCCTTATCACCCGCAGCAATGAGCGCCTGGGTTTCCGCATGCGGCCGGCCGCCGATCTCGGTGGCGCCGCGGCCGACCACGAACGGCTCTGCGTGCGCGTCGCTCACCACGAGCGCACCAACAGAGGGATTGGGCCAGGTCTGTCCGATATTGCGGCGGCCGAGTGCGAGCGCCGCCGCCATGAAACGCCGGTCCCGCTCCTGCGCCGAAACCGGGGCGGACTCCACGCGCGCCGCTGCGCTCATTCGCGCGATCCGTCGGTGGCGGAACCTTCCGGGGTCAGCTCGCCAAGCAGCTTCTCGAAGTCCTTCGGGTCGCGGAAATTCTTGTACACCGAAGCGAACCGCACATAGGCGACGTCGTCGAGCTGCTTCAGGCCCTCCATCACCAGCTCGCCGATCTGTTCGGAGCGCACCTCGTTCTCGCCGAGGCTCTCCAGCTTACGCACGATGCCCGACACCATGCGCTCGACCCGCTCGGGTTCGACCGGACGCTTGCGCAGCGAAATCTCGATCGAGCGCGCCAGCTTGTCGCGGTCGAACGGCGTGCGCCGGCCGCTACGCTTGACCACGACGAGCTCGCGCAACTGCACCCGCTCGAAGGTGGTGAAGCGCTGGCCGCACGCGGTGCAGATACGCCGGCGCCGGATGGCGGCCGAATCCTCGCTCGGCCGCGAGTCCTTCACTTGTGTTTCAAGGCTTCCGCAATAGGGGCAACGCATGGCGTGGGCGCTCCCGCGCCCTCAGCTATAAATCGGGAAACGCGCGAGCAACTTCTCGACCTTCTCGCGCACCGCGGCCTCGACGGTTGCGTCCTCTTCGACGCCCTTCTGCGAGAGCGCGTTCAACACCTCGGCGATACGGTCGCCGACCTCCTGGAATTCCTTCACCCCGAAGCCGCGCGTGGTGCAGGCCGGCGTGCCGAGGCGAATGCCGGAGGTGATGGTCGGATTTTGCGTGTCGAACGGGATCGCGTTCTTGTTGCAGGTGATATGCGCGCGCCCGAGTACCACTTCCACGACCTTGCCGGTGAGTCGCTTGGGCCGCAGATCCACCGACATCAGGTGCGTATCCGTGCCGCCCGACACGATGGAGCAGCCGTCGCTGCGGAGCCGCTCCGCCAGCGCCTTGGCGTTCTCCACCACGTTCCGCGCATAGATGCGGAAATCCGGCCGCAGCGCCTCGCCGAACGCGACTGCTTTGGCGGCGATCACATGCATCAGCGGCCCGCCCTGCAGGCCGGGGAAAACGGCGGAATTGATTTTTTTGCCGAGCTCCTCGTCGTTGCTGAGGATGAAGCCGGCGCGCGGACCGCGCAGCGTCTTGTGACTCGTCGAGGTCACGACATGGGCGTGCGGCACCGGGCTGGGGTGCGCCCCGCCGGCCACCAAGCCCGCGAAGTGCGCCATGTCGACCATCAGGTACGCGCCGACCGCATCGGCAATGGCACGGAAACGCTTGAAGTCGATGATACGCGAATAGGCCGAGCCGCCGGCGATGATGATCTTGGGGGACGTCTGTTTCGCGGTCTTGCGGACTTCGTCGAAATCGATGCGGCCGTCCTGCAGGCGCACGCCGTAATGATGCGCCTCGAACCACTTGCCCGACTGGTTGGCCTTGGCGCCATGGGTGAGGTGGCCGCCGGCGTCGAGGCTCATGCCGAGAATGGCGTCGCCGGGTTTGATCAGGGCGTTGAAGACGGCCTGGTTGGCCTGGCTGCCCGAAGAAGGCTGGACGTTGGCGAACTCGCAGCCGAACAGTTGTTTCGCGCGGTCGATCGCGAGGGTTTCGACCTCGTCGACGAACTCGCAGCCGCCATAGTAGCGCTTGCCCGGGTAACCTTCGGCGTACTTGTTGGTCAGGACCGAACCCTGCGCCTGCAGGACGGCGCGGGAGACG
>JAYUHJ010000199.1:0-1968 GCA_043767065.1 Hyphomicrobiales bacterium
ACCAAGATCGCCTGGAACCTGCCCCGCGCGCTTCTGCCCAAGAACCGCGTGAAGTTGCTCCTGAATCTCCTCGTCGTCGCGGGCAGCACCATTCCGCGCGGCGGTACCATCAAGGTCGATCCCGCAGGCGAGGGCGAGCGCATGGGCTTCCGCCTAGAGACCCAGGGGCTGAACGCTCGTATCCCCCCGGCCGTCACCGCGCTTCTGGCCGGGACCCCTGGGGAGGGCGTGGACGCCCATGTCATCCAACCCTTCTATACCGGGATGTTGGCCCGGGCCTCGGGTATGAAGCTCTCTCTTGCCGTGGAAGGCGACCGCGTCACCCTGACAGCCGAAGAAGCCTGAATTTATAAGGCTTTGTTCGTCCCCGCAGGGCCCGACTTTCAGTGAAAGTTTACCTTTCCGGGCCGAAACTCGCCCTACGCGAGGGCCGGGCGTTTCCCGGCCCGTTCATGCTTGCGGCCGGGCCCCCATGGAAGACCTGCTCAAGGAATTCCTGACCGAAACGAACGAGAACCTCGATCTCGTCGACGTCGAGCTCGTCCGATTTGAGACCGAGCCCGACAACGCCGAGATTCTCGCCAATATTTTCCGGCTCGTTCACACGATCAAGGGGACCTGCGGATTCCTCGGCCTGCCGCGCCTCGAGGCGCTCGCACACGCGGCCGAGAGCCTGATGGGCAAGTTCCGCGATGGCATGCCGGTGACGACCGATGCCGTCTCACTGGTGCTTTCGAGCATCGATCGCATCAAGGAAATTCTCGTTGCGCTGGAGCGCACCCAGAGCGAACCGGGCGGCGGCGACGATGATTTGATCGATGCACTCGGCCGCGTTTCGCATTCCGATACCGCCAAGTCTGCTTCCGACAAGTCTTCTACCGTCAAGTCTGCCACGCCGCTTTCCACGGGAACGCTCGCCGACCAGACGCTCGAGCGCGAGCTGCGCACGGACGAAGTCCCCCTCGACGAGCTCGAGCGCGCCTTCCGCGAGACGCCTGGACCCGATCCCGTAGCCCAGGCGCCGGATCGCCGCGCCGTAGCGGACCGGCGCGATTCCGACGAGCGCGAAGCCACCAGCGCGCGGATACCCACGATCCGCGTCCCGGTCGATACGCTCGAGCAGCTGATGACGCTCGTCTCCGAGCTTGTGCTCACGCGCAACCAGCTCCTCGATATCGTCCGCCGCCAGGATGACAGCGAGTTCAAGGCGCCCCTGCAGCGCCTCTCCAGCGTCACCGCCGACCTGCAGGAAAACGTAATGAAGACGCGCATGCAGCCGGTCGGCGCTGCCTGGGCCAAGCTGCCGCGCGTGGTGCGCGATCTTGCCACCGAATTCGGCAAGGACATCCGGTTAGAGCGCTCCGGCGCCGCGACCGAGCTCGATCGCCAAGTGCTCGAACTGATCCGCGATCCGCTCACCCACATGGTGCGTAACTCCTGCGACCATGGCATCGAGACGCCCGCCGAGCGCAGCAAGGCCGGCAAGCCGGAGATGGGCACGATCAATCTCTCGGCATTCCACCAGGGCGGTCAGATCGTGATCGAGATCGCCGACGACGGCCACGGCCTGGATCCGGCGAGGATACGCGCCCGCGCGCTCAAGCTCGGCCTGGTGTCGGAGGCCGAAGCCGAGAAGCTCGGTGAGCATCAGCTGCAGAAGCTCATCTTCGCCCCCGGCTTCTCCACCGCAGCCGCGGTAACCAGCGTCTCGGGCCGCGGCGTTGGGCTCGACGTGGTCAAGAACAACATCGACCAGATCGGCGGCACCATCGACCTCAAGTCGCAGCCTGGCCGCGGGACGACCTTTACGATCCGCATCCCGCTGACGCTCGCCATCGTTTCGGCGCTGATCGTGGAGACCGGCGGCGAGCGCTTTGCTATCCCGCAGATTTCGGTCGTCGAGCTCGTTCGTTTGAGCGCCCGCTCGGAGCACCGCATCGAGCATATCCACGACGCGCCGGTCATGCG
>JAYUHJ010000200.1:0-4706 GCA_043767065.1 Hyphomicrobiales bacterium
TCGCGCCGCAGATCGGCCTTGTCGAAGTCGAACAGCACGTCGGCGGCAAGATCGATCTTGATCTCGCGCGCCGTGACCCTGGCGCCGAGGTCCTTGAGCGCCGCCTGCAGCGGATCGACGCGGCCGCCGAGCGGCGTGACGACGCCGCGCAGCGGCAACGCCACCGCCTTCAGCTCCAGCACTTGCACCTTCAGCTCCAGCACTTGTCCGGACAGCAGCCGGACCTCAGCCTTGGCGCCCGGCGGGATCGGGTCGTCCTCCTGGAAAGTCTGGGCCGCCGCTGGATGCGCGAACAGGATCGCGAGCGCCACAAGCGCGGCGGTCCGAGAGATCAGACGCGCCATCGGCACGCCCTCACTGGCTCACGGGGACGTCGTCGAAGGGCGCGAAGTTGGGAATCTGGATGGTGATCTTGGTCGAACTCGCGGGCGGCGCGGGGAACTTGGCCCAGTTCAGCCGCTGCTGGCCGGGGGCGAGGTCGCCGTAGAAGACTTCGAGGATTCTCTTGCCCGCGGAATCCGTGAGGTATTGGTACTTCTTGTTCTCGGCCGGATCGATGAAATAGAGCTGGTCCCAGGCGAGGTCGTATCTGATCGGCTTTGCCGCAGTGCCGCTGAGCCCACCGGCCTGGCCCGCGGTGTTGACGAGGCGCCAGCGGATGTTCAGCGCGCCGCCGCTGACGCGCTTGACCTCCAGAATGTCACAGCGCAGATCCGGATCGGCGGAGTATTGCGCGCTCGCCAGCACGCCCGGGGGCGGCGATTGCGCCAGCGCAGCGGAGCTGCCCGCCGTGGAGAGGCCAAGGATCAGCGCAAACGCAGCCAAATACATCTTCGTCGTGGTCATGGTTTAAGCTCCTCTTCTCGCGCGGACGAAAGCAGCGAATGGTCCGGAGCGATGCTAGCGCAAATGCCCCGCACCGCCTACCTCATTTGCGGGAGGCCGCTCCAGTCGCGGCTTAGTTTGCTGCCGTTCTCGGCCGCGCGCTTATTCGAGGTGGGGGGATGCGGATTTCCGGTGACGCGAGAGCTTCCGCCGCATGTCCGCTTTGGGTCGATTGTGTTGCAAAACTATTTTCACGACCAAAACGAGCAATATTGATTCAAGGACGAACGCAAGCGCGCAACATTGATTCAAAACACCGTTCAGGTGGATTCGATTATTGCTCTCTCGCAGTGCAACGAAGAGTTTTGCAACACAATCGGTCAGAAGCGGACCTTGTCTAGACTGACCTGCTATCCAAGATGGAAACGCCTTTTTCCCCGGAAAGAAGCCTCACCCCCTCGGCGCTCTCCGCCGCCGCTTGCTGCCGCTGACGGCATCGCCGCTGGGCGGCGCGGGCATTTCGGGCGCGGCCGAATAGCCGAACTCCCCGCGCTCGACCCGGACCGACGGGAGAATGAGAATCTCGGCCGGCTCCAGCATCAAGGATTGAATCAGCGCCCCCCGCACTCGCTCGGTCGGAAATCGCAACACCGCGCCCATCTTTGCCCTCCTCGGGGCTCGCGCCGGGCCTGGAACGGCCGGCCTTCGGTGGTCCATTAGGATTCGCTCAAGGTTAACAGTTCGCTAACGCTCGGGCGCTAGGTTCGATGAATCCAGTGCGAGCGTACCGATGTCCCCTTCCCACCATTCCTCTCTGCAAGGGCTGATCGAGGTGTCGCGCCGCGACGGCGTCGAAATCCGGCCGAAGCTGCTGCGCGTGCTGGTCGATCTCTATATCCAGCAACCCATGCATACGGAGAGCGAGGCGGCCCGCTTCACCGAGCTGGTTTGCCGGCTGGTGGAGCGCGCCGACCCGCCGACGCGGATCGCCGTCGCCACGCGGCTCGCGGCCTATTCCGGCACGCCCGCAGCAGTAGCGCTCCGGCTCGGGCGCGAGGAGATGGCGGTGGCCGAGCCGCTGTTGCGCCAGTGCAAGGCGCTCGGGGCCGCAGAACTGCACGCCATCCTCGATCTCAAGAGTGTGCCGCACGCCATCGCGATCGCAGCGCGCGCGGACCTGCCGAAGAGCGTCGCGGCACGGATCGCCAGCTTCGTACCCGCGACTGCCACACAGACGGACTACACACCGGATCAGCCGATCGCCGGCCGCTTCCTCGAGGCCGGACAGGCAGAACGGATGCAAATCCTGGCCGCGCTCGACCGGCTCGGCCCGCTGGAACAGCGGGAATGGCGCACCAGCATTCCCGCCGCGATCGTGGACCGGCTGGAACAGGCCGTGCTGCGCCGCGAGCCGCACGAGTTCGCGCGCCTGCTCGAACATTCGCTCGATGTCCCGCCGCCGATCGCCGAGCGCATCGTCTCCGATCCGTCGGGCGAACCGGTCCTGATTCTCCTGCGCGCGCTTGGGGCGCCCATCGAGACGGTGACGCGCATTCTGCTGCTGCTCAATCCCGATATCGGCCAGTCGGTGCAGCGGGTGTTCGCGCTCACCAAGCTCTATGAGACCATCGCCGAACCGGTGGCGCAGTATCTGACGCAAGCGTGGCGGGCGCAGCCGCGGCGGCGGGCGCAGCATCAGCCGCAGGTCGCGCTCGACGCCAGCGACCGGCGCGATCCGCGTGCGGTGCACACGCAGGTACGCACCATCGCGCCGCTACCCGCGGCGCGGCGCGTGCGGACGCTAGATCGCTAATTCCAACGCCCGCTCGTCCCCGCGCAGGCGGCGTTGCTGCTTTTCCGCTCATGCCCGCGAACGCGGGCATCCAGTCTTTGTCTGAGCTAATGGATTCCCGCTCCCCGCTTCGCCAAAGCGAAGCTTTGGCTTCGCGGCGGCGAGTGCGCGGGAATGAGCGGAGATGGAGCGCTAGGTTCAGTCCGCCGCCAGATCGAGGAAGTGGCGGCCGGCGCGATCCTCGACTTCGATCACCCACAGATCCGGATCGAATTCGCGCTGGCGCGCGATATGCGCCTCGGCCTTGGCGTCCTCGACGAAGCCACCCGCAAGACTAGGACTGAAGCGGCGCTCGATTGGCCGCGATTCTTCGAACGCCGATTGGGGCGCCGGGCCGTAGAGCGCTGCGGTGCCGTCGAGACGGGAGATTTTCACGAAGATCGCGCCCGCCTCCTCCGCGCCGCGGCGGCGGACTACGGCGAACGCACCTTCCAGATGGCAGCGGCGGATATAGGCCGCGACCCAGATCGCGCTCTTCAGGCGCAAGGCCGGCTCGCGGAAGCGTTCATTCGATCGGCGCGCCGGTGAAAGCGGCGAGTTCGCGCACCAGGCGCTCGCTCACCTCGCCACTCGGCGCCATGGCACGGTCGCGCTCGAAGCGCTCGATGGCGGCCCTGGTATCGCGATCGTGCAGGGCGTTGAGCCGCACCGGACCGTAGCCGAGTTTTGCCAGCGTGCGCTGGACGGCCAGCACGCGCGTCGCCGACGAAACCGGGCTAGCCACCGGCGGGATTGAGGCGGTGATCTCGCTCTTGGCGGGTGCGACGCGGATCTGCGCGAGCAGCGTCTCGGTCGGCTCGGCCGCGGGCTTGACGCCTTGTGCTTCGGTGAATTCCTTCATCGCCAGACCCGTGCGTGGACCAACGAGCCCGTCCACGGCGCCGTCATAATAGCCGCGTTGGGTGAGTTCGCGCTGGATGTCCTGCACGATTTCGGCACGCGGGCGAGCCGCGGTCGTCTCCGGGCGGCGCGGCGGGGTCGGCGCTAAGGCCGGGGCCGCTGCCGGGATTGCAGCCGGAGGTACGGTTGCCGGCAACGTCGTGCGCTTGATCGCAGGCGCAGGCCGGGCGGCGGTTGGCGGTGTCTGGACCGCGCTTTTGAAGCCCGGCGAGCGGGTCTGGAAAGCAAGTGCGTTCACCAGCACGGCGACGGTGGCAGCGACTGCGAAGGCGAGCGCGAGCGCGTCGGTGGTCCGGCGCGGCATCACGAGCGCCAGCATACCGGTAACGAAGCCGCGCCGGCGACGGCGGCGGCGGCGCGGGCGAACGAGATCGCCGTCGAGCTCGACGTCACTCATGGCGCGGCGGCGGCCGCGGGTGGGTTCTTCACGCACTGCGTTTCACCTTGTCGGTTTGGGGGATGTTCACGGATTCAATGGTGTTCCGGCTCGGCAAAGCTTCGACCACCGGCGGGCGCGCGGGCATCGCACGTTCGCAGTCGAGCGGCAGCCGGACCGTGACCTTGGTGCCCTCGCCGAGGCGGCTCGAGATTTCGATCCGGCCGCCATGCAGCTCCACCAGACCCTTGACCACGGAGAGGCCGAGCCCGGTGCCCTCATAGGGCCGGTCATAGGACGAGCGGGCCTGGAAGAACGGATGGCCCAGGCGCTCCAGGTCGTTTTCGGCGATGCCGATGCCGTTGTCGGTGACGGTGATAATCAGCGCGTCGCCATCGACGCGCGCCGAAAGCGTGACCGCGCCGCGGCGATCGGTGAACTTGATCGCGTTCGAGAGCAGATTGATCAGCACCTGGCGGAGCGCCCGTTTGTCGGCGACCATCTCGGGCAAATCGGATGGAAAATCGGCACGCAAGGTAACGCCCGCCTTCTCTGCCTTGAGCGTCATCATCTCGCGGCAGGCTTCGATCAGCGGGCCGACGGCGAAGGGTTCCGGCACGATGACGAAATGGCCGGACTCGATGCGGGTCAGATCGAGAATGCCGTTGACGACGCCGAGCAGGTGCTCGCCGCTCTCGCGGATCAAGCGCGCATAGTCCTCGCGCTTCGCGGAATCGAGCGCGAGATCGGCCT
>JAYUHJ010000201.1:0-11179 GCA_043767065.1 Hyphomicrobiales bacterium
CCCGAGCGCGACCCGCATCTCGGGCTGCACCGCGCGCTCGAGATGATGCTCGATCATCTCGACGATCCTCCGATTGCGGGCGCGTTGCTGGTGCGCTTCGAGCTGGCGCTGCTCGCCGAGCTCGGCTTCGGGCTCGATCTCGGTTCCTGCGCCGCGACCGGGGGGAGCGCGGACTTGATTTACGTCTCGCCGAAATCGGGCCGCGCCGTTTCGCGCGGCGCTGGCGAGCAATGGAAGGAGCAATTGCTTCCGCTGCCTGCATTTCTGATCGGAGGTCGGGATTCGGCGAGCGCCCCCGAAATCGTCGCGGGCTTCGCGCTCACGGGCTTCTTCCTGGAGCGGCGCGTGTTCGAGCCGCGTGGGCTCGAAATTTCCGAGTCGCGCGCGGCGCTGTTGGCCGCGCTGGCGCGGGCGGCGGCGGCCTGAGAATTTGTCATTCCGGGGCGCGCGCGTAGCGCGCGAACCCGGAATCCATAATCTCGGTTGGTGGTTATGGATTCCGGGCCCGGCCCTTCGGGCCGTCCCGGAATGACGCCGTGTATGTTTTCGGCGCGCCCCCGGAACGACTACGTGGGCTTGTTCCCACTAAGTCCTTGGTCTACCGGTGATTCATGGGCAAGCGGGTGATTCCCCCGGGCGACCGGGGCATCGAGGAGATCGATCTGCGGGAGGCGCTCGAGGAGCGCTATCTCGCCTACGCGCTCTCCACCATCATGGGCCGCGCGCTGCCCGACGCGCGCGACGGTCTCAAGCCCGTGCACCGGCGCATCCTTTACGGCATGCGCGTGCTGCGGCTCGATCCGGGCTCCACCTTCAAGAAATCGGCCAAGATCGTCGGCGACGTGATGGGCAATTTTCATCCGCACGGCGATCAGGCGATCTACGACGCGCTGGTGCGGCTGGCGCAGGATTTTTCTTCGCGCTATCCGCTGGTGGACGGGCAGGGCAACTTCGGCAATATCGACGGCGATAGCGCCGCCGCGTATCGCTACACCGAAGCGCGCATGACCGATGTCGCGCGCCTGCTGGCCGAGGGCATCGACGAGGACGCGGTCGACTTCCGGCCCAACTATGACGGCCAGTCGACCGAGCCGGTGGTGTTGCCGGCGGCGTTCCCCAATCTGCTGGCCAATGGCTCGACCGGCATCGCGGTCGGCATGGCGACCTCGATCCCGCCGCATAACGTGGCCGAGCTGTGCGACGCGGCGCTGAAGCTGATCGAGAAGCCCGGCGCGAAAACCCGCGAGCTTTTGAAATTCGTCAAAGGCCCGGATTTCCCAACCGGCGGCATTATCGTCGAGGACGGCACGCGCAACGAAGCCTATGCCACCGGCCGCGGCTCGTTCCGCGTGCGGGCGCGCTGGACCAAGGAGGACACTGGGCGGGGCACCTGGGTCGTGGTGGTGACCGAGATTCCGTACCTGGTGCAGAAGTCGCGGCTGATCGAGAAGATCGCCGAGCTGCTCACCGAAAAGAAGCTGCCGTTGCTCGCGGACGTGCGCGACGAGTCGACCGAAGAAGTGCGGGTCGTGCTGGAGCCGCGCTCCAGGAATGTCGATCCGCACATATTGATGGAGTCGCTGTTCAAGCTCACGGAGCTGGAGAACCGCTTCCCGCTGAACCTGAACGTGCTCATGAAGGGCCGGGTGCCCCGGGTCGTGGGCCTCGCCGAGGTGCTGAAGGAGTGGCTCGACCACCGCCGCGAGGTGCTGGTACGCCGCGGCAAGTTCCGGCTCGGCCAGATCGATCACCGGCTCGAGGTGCTCGGCGGCCTGCTGATCGCGTACCTCAACATCGACGCGGTGATCCGCATCATCCGTAAGGAGGACGAGCCGAAGCCGGTCCTGATGAAGCGCTTCAAGCTCTCCGACGTGCAGGCCGAAGCGATCCTCAATATGCGGCTGCGCAATCTGCGCAAGCTCGAAGAGTTCGAGATCAAAGGCGAACACAAGGAACTGACCGCCGAGCGCGTCGCGCTAAAAAAACTGCTCGGTTCGCCGGCACAGCAATGGAAGAAAGTCGGCGACCAGGTGAAGGAGGTCCGCGAGAAGTACGGGCCGAAGACGCCGCTCGGGAAAAGGCGCACCGGCTTCTCGGAAGCGCCGGTGCACGACGAGGAAGCCTTCCAGGAGGCGATGACGGTCAAGGAGCCGATCACGGTGGTTATTTCCCAGAAAGGGTGGATCCGCGCGCTGCGCGGCCATGTCACCGACACCGCCGGGCTCACCTTCAAGGACGACGACAAGCTCAAGTTCTTCTTCCCTGCGGAGACGACCTCGAAGATTCTGGTGTTCGCCACTAATGGCCGCTTCTACACGATCGACGGCTCGAAGTTGCCGGGCGGGCGCGGGCACGGCGAGCCGATCCGGCTCTATGCCGAGATGGAGCAGGAGACCGACATCGTGACGGCGTTGAACTACACAGGCGGGCGGAAGTTCCTGGTCGCATCGGCCACCGGCCGCGGCTTCGTCGTCAAGGAAGACGATTGCCTCGCCACCACGCGCAAGGGCAAGCAGGTCCTGAACGTGAAAATGCCGGACGAGGTCCGCGCGATGTCGCGGATCGACAAGGGCCACGATACAGTGGCTTCAATCGGCGAGAACCGGAAGATGGTGCTGTTTCCGCTCGATCAATTGCCGGAGATGGTGCGCGGCGCCGGCGTTCGGCTGCAGCGCTACAAGGATGGCGGTCTCTCCGATGTGAAGACCTTCGCGCTCGACGGTGGGCTGACCGTGATCGACTCCGCCGAGCGCAACTTCAATTTCCCGGAGAAGGAGCTGCGCGATTGGCGCGGCAACCGCGCCGACGCGGGCCGGCTGGCGCCGCGCGGCTTCCCGAAATCCAACAAGTTCGGCTGATGCCATCCGTTCGTCCCCGCGGAAGCGGGGACCCAGTGCGACAGCCTGTTGTTACTGGATTCCCGCTTGCGCGGGAATGAGCGGAGATTTGCCGTATGCGAGGAGTGAAGACCCTGCCGTTCACGACCTTTTAAGCGAAGCGCGGCAGCATGGCGGCATGTGGATCGCCGCTGCCGAATTGCTGTGCTGGGTCACGCTCGGGCTCGTGCTGGGTGGCGCGCTACATTGGTGGAAGGCGCACGCGGATCGCTTTCCGGACCAGCTCGACAAGGACGATCCGCTGCTCAACATGGCGCTCACCGAATACAGCGTGGTGAATTACGTGGCCAACAGCCGCTACGACGACGTGGGTTACTGGGAATATTACAGCCTGCGAAATCTCTTTCTCTATGTGGTGCTCGCGCTGTTCGCCGTGCTGGTCCCGGTCTATGCGACCGTGGAGGGGCACGCCTATGCGCGCGATGGGCTGTGCTCGGTGGCGAACGTCGTCAAGCTCAAGCCGATCTTCTGTCTCTAGCGCTGCTTTCGAGCGGCGCAATGAAAATGGGCGGCGCAAGCGCCGCCCATTTCTTCAGCGAGTAACGCTTAACGGGTACCGCGGCGGCTCTCGCGCGGCGTATGTACGCGGCTGTCGCGCCGGCCGTGGTCGCGACGAGGCCGGCTGTCGGCGGTACCATGCCAGCCGAGGCCGCGACGAAGACGGAAGCCGCAGCGGTAGAAGCCGGGGCCGCGCCAGCCGTCGAGATAGAAGCAGTACTGCTGCACGTTCTGGGTCACCTCGATGCCGTCGGCGGCGATCTGCGAGCCACGGAGCGCATTGAGCGGGCTCGCCTGGGCGCTGCCGGCCGCAAGCACGACCGCGGTGGCTGCCGCGAGGGCGAGTTGGATAGGACGCATTTTTTTCTCCTTGGTTCTTTGTGCGCCGCCGGAAGGCGGCCTAACGTAACGCTGTCACTGCAAATTCGTTCCAATTCGAATCGCAGTCAGCGTGGAATCAATCTAGCCGGACAATTGCGAACGCGGCATGGCTGGGCCGTTCACCCGGCGTTCATCCGCCCAGCAAAAATACGGCGAATACTTAGAGCGGCTCCACGCCAAGCTCGGCCGCGAGTTTGTTGAGGTCCGCGAGCAGGCCGTCGCCGGCCGGCACGCCGTCCTTACGGCGCCGCTCGGCCATGAGCCGCTCGGGCTCGCCGGGCGCGAGCGGCGGGCGGGCGGGATCGGTCGCTTCCTGCGCGTGCACGTCGCGGGTGAACAAATCGATCTGCGCGCGGAAGAATTTCGGATCGGCGAAGCGGCCGATATCGAGCGCCAGCATGAAGTGGCCGAGGTTCCTCGGCTTGTCGAGCTCGCCGTACATTTTGGTCACGTAGATTCCGAACGGCACGCCCATCAGGTGCGCGCAGAGAATTTCGATGACGGTGGCGAGCGCATAGCCCTTCGGCCCGGCCATGGGCGCGAGCCCGGTGACCTGGTTCGGATCGGTGGTCGGCTTGCCGGCGGCGTCGAGGGCCCAGTCGGGCGGGATCGGCTTTCCCTCTTGCTTGGCGACCAGCACTTTGCCGAGCGCGATGTTGGTGGTTGCCATGTCGATGATGATGGGTGGCTCGTCGCCGCCCGGCGCGCCGAAGGCGAGCGGGTTGGAGCCGAGAAACGTCCTCTTCATTCCGGTCGGGACCATGATCGGATCGGTGTGCGTCATGGCGATGCCGATCATGCCGGCGCGCGCGGCCTGCTCGACGAACCAGGCCATGGCGCCGCAGTGCGAGCTGTTGCGCGCGCCGACTGCGCCGGCGCCGGTTTCTTTCGCCAGCGCGATCGCCTCGTCCATGGCGCGCACGGCGACCAGCTGGCCCATGCCGGCGTCGCCCTCGACGATTGCGGTGGACAAGCCGGTGCGCTCGACCTTGATGTTCGGCCGCGGCTTGATGGTGCCGTTCTTCAGCCGCGTCGCGTAATGGGTCAGCCGCACCACGCCGTGGCTGTCGACGCCGCGCAGGTTGGAAGCGACCAGCGTCTCGGCCACTAGCCGCGCATCCGCGCTCGCGAGCCCGAGCTTTTCGAGGCACGCGGCGGTGAACGCTGTCAGCCGCTCAAAGGGGATCAGTCTGTCGGGCATGGGGAGGTGGAAGTTGCGTCAATCGTCGATGCGGGTCCAGCCATCGGGCATCAGCCTCTCCTGCGGGCGGAAGCGGCCTTTGTAATCCATCTTGCGCGCGCCCTCGACCCAATAGCCGAGATAGACATAGGAGTAGCCAAGCTTCTTGGCGCGCTCGATGTGATCGAGAATCAGAAACGTGCCGAGCGAGCGGGTGCGCGCGTCCGGATCGTAGAACGAGTAGACCATCGACAAGCCGTCGGTGAGCGCGTCGGTGAGCGCGACGGCGACCAGCGGGCCGGTGCCGCGGCCAGTGATGCCGCTATCGGGACCGCGGCGGCGATACTCGATCAGCTTGGTGCGCACGTGGGAGTCCTCGACCATCATGGCGTAGTCGAGCACCGTCATGTCGGCCATGCCGCCGTCCGAATGGCGGGTGTCGAGATAGGCGCGGAACAGCGAATACTGCTCGGCGGTCGGAACGGGTGCTCGCGCATGGCCGACCAGGTCCTCGTTGGCCTGCAGCGCGCGGCGGAACGGCGCGGCATCGAACTCCTTCGCCAACACGCGGACCGAAATGCAGGCGCGGCAAGTCTCGCACGCCGGCCGATAGGCGATCGATTGCGAGCGGCGGAAGCCGCCTTGCGTCAGAACGTCGTTGAGATCGGGCGCGCGCTCGCCGACCAGGTGCGTGAAAACTTTCCGCTCCTGGCGGCCCGGCAAATACGGGCAGGGCGCCGGGCTGGTCAGGAAGAATTGCGGGGTGTCGCGCGGTTGCTGGGTCAAGGGCCTTTCCCGACTCGATACGCCCTTAGGATTGCGCGGCTCGCGCGCCGCGTCAAAGGGAAAGCTCAGCGCCCGCTGGCGCGCTTCAATTCGGCGGTCCGCGTCCCATTATTGATCACAATCGTGCCGGTCAAAAAATCGTGCAGCAGCCGGCGGCGGCGGTTGAACAGCCCGACCAGCAAGATGAGCGGGGTGAGCGCGGTCACCAGCGCCCAGAAGAAAATCACGTGCACGGCGCCGAGCAGGAAATACATCGGCGAGCCGTACCAGGTGCGCAACTCCAAACCCATCGTCCGCATGCCGATGGTGGCCGATTGGGGCGAACTCAGCGTCGCGCCGGTATAGACGATGGCCCAGAGCACGAAGATCGGCGTCAGCAGCAAGAACAACAGCCAGCCGATTCCGAAAGTCACGAGGCCGAACAGGGCGATGAAGAGCGTCAGCAGAACGATCGGCACGAAGATGATGATGGCGTCGAGGATGAACGCCATGAAGCGGCGCGCGAGCACGCCCTCGAAAAGTTCCGGCTGGATGTCCGGGTCGAAGGCGTTCGGCCTGGGCTCGCCGGAAATGCCGATGCGTTGGGTGTCGGTCATGGCCAGATGTCCTCTCACGTCGCTATCACATAATCCCTCTCCCCGTTTACGGGGAGAGGGTGGCGAGCACGCCGTAGCTTGCGTAGGCGGGCGAGCCGGGTGAGGGGGCGAGCATGTCGGACGTGCCCCTCACCCAGCGCTCGCTTCGCTCGCGCCACCCTCTCCCCGCAAGCGGGGAGAGGGAAGTCTACACCGGCTCGTAGCCGCCGGTGCCGGTATCAAGCCGGACGACGGCGAGGCCATCGGCGCGCAGCTTCTGCTCGACGTCTTCGGCGTGCGCCTTGTCGCGGGTCTCGACCGTGACATCGAGCCGCGCGCCCTTGGCCGGCACGTCGAGGAAGAGCCGCCGGTGATCGACTTCGAGGATATTGGCGCCGAGGCGGCCGAGAAGCGTGGCGATCTCGCCGAGCGTGCCGGGGCGATCTTGAATCGTAATGCGGAAGCTCACGATGCGCTCGGCGCGCTCAAGCTCGCGCACCATGATGGAGGCGGCGACGCGCGGATCGATATTGCCGCCGGTGACCACGAGGCCGATGCGCTTGCCGCGGAAGCGGGCGGGCTCGGCCAGCACGGCGGCGAGGCCAGCGGCGCCGGCGCCCTCGGCGAGCGTCATCTGCAGCGTGAGAAACGCGTTCACGGCGCGCTCAAGGTGCGCCTCCTCCACCAGCAGCACTTCCTTCACCAGTTCGCGGATGATCGGGAGTGGGAGCTTGCCGGTTTCCTTGACGGCGATGCCATCGGCCAGCGTCGGGCCGCCGCAGGCGCGCGCCTCGTCGTGCAGCTTGTTCCACAGCGAAGGATAGAGCGTGCTCTCGACGCCGATGATTTCGATTTTCGGCTTTGCCGCCTTGGCGGCGAGCGCGATCCCGGCGATCAACCCGCCGCCGCCGACCGGAACGATCAGCATCTCTAAGTCCGACGCGTCGGCGAGCATTTCGAGCGCGACGGTGCCCTGGCCGGCGATCACTTTCGGGTCGTCGAACGGATGCACGAAGACGAGATTTTCCTTCGCCGCGATCTCCTCGGCGCGCTTGGCGGATTCAGCCACCGTCTCGCCGAACAGCACGACGTGGGCGCCGTGCGCCTCGGTGGCGGCGACCTTCACGAACGGCGTGATCTCAGGCATCACGATGGTGGAGCGGATGCTGAGCTTGGTCGCGTGATAGGCGACCGCTTGGGCGTGGTTGCCGGCCGACATGGCGATGACGCCGCGCTTTCTCTCGGCGTCGTTCAGGGACGCGAGCTTCACCAGCGCGCCGCGGTCCTTGAAGCTGCCGGTGGCCTGCAGGTTTTCGTACTTGATGAAAATTTCCGCGCCGGTCAGCGCCGAGAGCCGCGGCGCATAGAGCGTCGGCGTGCGCAGCACGCGGCCTTCGAGCGTCTTGGCGGCGGCGTCGATGTCGGCGGCGGTGATGTTCGCCATCGACTCATTCTATTCGTCATGGCCGGGCTTGTCCCGTCTCCTTCTCGTCATCCTGAGGTGCGAGCGGCCCGGATACTTTCCGGGCCGCGAGCCTCGAAGGATGATGCGCGAGGATTCGGGGGCTGTCATCCTTCGAGGCCCGCGCTTCGCGCGGGCACCTCAGGATGACGGGTCGTAGGTCAGGCGTTGCGCGCGATCTTCTCGGCGGCGCGGGGAGCGAAATAAGTGAGGATGGCGTCGGCGCCGGCGCGTTTGCAGGCGATCAGGCTTTCCATCATGGCCTTGTCGCCGTCGAGCCAGCCGTTGCGCGCCGCGGCCTCGATCATCGAATACTCGCCGGAGACCTGGTAGACGAGCGTCGGCATGCCGAAGGCTTCCTTCACGCGCCACAAAATGTCGAGATAGGGCAGGCCGGGCTTCACCATCAACATGTCGGCGCCTTCCTCGATGTCGAGCATGGCCTCGCGCAGCGCCTCGTCGCCGTTGGCGAAATCCATCTGATAGGTGCGCTTGTCGCCGACCAATGTCGTATTGGTGCCGACCGCGTCGCGGAACGGGCCGTAGAAGGCCGACGCATATTTGGCCGTGTAGGCCAGGATCTGCACGTCGAGATGGCCGGCGGCGTCGAGGCTCTTGCGGATGGCGCCGACGCGGCCGTCCATCATGTCGGAGGGCGCCACCACATCGCAGCCAGCATCGGCCAGTACGCGGGCCTGCTCCACCAGCACGGCCACGGTTTCGTCGTTCAGAATCTTTCCGTCCTCGAGCAGTCCGTCGTGGCCGTGGCTGGTATAGGGATCGAGCGCCACGTCGGCGGCGAGCCCGAGATCCGGGAACTCGCGCTTGATCGCACTGAGCGCGCGGCAGACGAGATTATCCGGGTTCAGCGCCTCGCTGCCGCGCTCGTCGCGCAGCTTCGGATCGGTATTGGGGAACAGCATGAGCGCTGGAATTTTCAGCTTCATCGCCCGCTCGGCGATGCGCACGATCTCGTCCACGCTGTAGCGCTCGACGCCGGGCATCGAGGCGACCGGCTCGCGCCGCTTCTCGCCTTCGCAGACGAACAGCGGCCAGAGTAGATCGTCCACCGTGAGCACATTCTCGGCGAGGAGCCGGCGCGACCATTCGGCCTTGCGGTTGCGGCGCGGGCGGATGGTGAGATCGAGCCGCGTGCTCGCGGCGCGGTCGGTGACCGGTCGCAAGCGCTCGATGGGGCGGGCTTTGCCGGTGATGGGCGGCATCTGGTTCCTAGGGTTCCGGGCGCCGCAATCTAGCGCCGAAGGCCGGGCGAAAGGAAGCATTGTTCAACGGTCGGTAAACGCCAGCTTGGCGCCGAGCGCGGAGAATGCGCCGGCGAAGGTACGGCGCATCCACGTCAATACCAGCGGACGCGAGATCACATGGTCGCGAATCGAGGCGGCGAACAGCCCGTAGCCGACGAAAACCACGAAGGTCATCAGCATGAAAATCGCGCTCAATTCGAGCATGCGTGAAAGCGGGTTCAGCTCGCCCGCACTCACGAACTGCGGCAGGAATGCCAGAAAGAAAATCGACAGCTTCGGATTGAGGATGTTGATGAGGATCGCCGTCACGGTCACCTGAACCGCCGAACGGGTGCCGATCTCCTTCTCGACCCGCAACGCGCCGCGTTCGCGCAGCGTGTTCCAGGCCATGTACAGCAGATAGGCGACGCCCAGATATTTGAAGATCTGGAAGGCGAGCGCGCTGGTGTGCAGGAGCGCCGCCACGCCCATGATCGCGGCCGCCATGTGCGGAACGATGCCGAGCGTGCACCCGAACGCGGCTACGACGCTCGCGCGCGATCCGCGCGCGAGGCCCGCCGCCAGCGTATAGAGAACGCCGGTGCCCGGTGAGACGATGACAATGAACGAAGTGACCAGGAATTCGATGTTCAATGCCAAACTCTCCTATCGCAAGCATCAAGCTTGCGGACGCGGCAATCTAGCGCCGAAGATTGGCAGAGGCGAGCGACATCAATCCCTCTCCCCGCTGCGCGGGGAGAGGGTGCCGAGCGAGCGCATCCGATCTCGGGTTTACCCGAGATCGGCACCTTAAGTTACGCAAGTCGGCAACAGCCGACTTGCGTGCGAGCGAGGCGGGTGAGGGGCGGGGCACGGGGTTCGCTACAAACAGCCCCTCACCCGGTTCGCGCCTCGCTTCGCTCGGCGCTCACCACCCTCTCCCCGCACGCGGGGAGAGGGAAACAGATGCGCCGCGTTGACGCCCCGGCCAAGGCCTCATATGCCCGGATGGTGAAGGGGCGGCGTTGATGGATTTCGAGCTTTCCGAGCAACAGCAGGCGATCCGCGACACCGCGCGGCAGTTCGCGCAGGACGAAATGGCGCCCCATGCGCGCCAATGGGACGAAGAGCACATCTTCCCGGTCGCGTGCATGCGCAAGGCCGCGGCGCTCGGCTTCGGCGGCCTCTATGTGCGCGAGGACGTCGGCGGCGCGGAGCTGACGCGGCTCGACGCGGCGCTGGTGTTCGAGGAACTGGCGCAGGGCTGCACGTCGACTGCCGCCTATATCTCGATCCACAACATGGCGGCCTGGATGATCGATGGCTTCGGGTCGGACGCGCAGCGCAAGAAGTGGCTGCCCGATCTCGCCTCGATGAAAAAGTTCGCGAGCTACTGCCTGACCGAGCCCGACTCGGGCTCCGACGCGGCTTCGCTGCGCACCCGCGCGGTGCGCGAGGGCGACCATTATATGCTGAACGGCACCAAGGCGTTCATCTCGGGCGCCGGTGTCGCGGATATTTACGTCTGCATGGTGCGCACGGGCGGCGAGGGGCCGAAGGGCATTTCCTGCTTCGTGGTCGAGAAGGGCACGCCGGGCCTTTCGTTCGGTGCGCAGGAGAAGAAGCTCGGCTGGCATTCGCAGCCGACCGCCATGGTGGTGTTCGAGAATTGCCGTGTGCCGGCGGGAAACTGCATCGGCGGCGAGGGCATCGGCTTCAAGATCGCGATGGCCGGGCTCGACGGCGGAAGGCTCAATATCGCGGCCTGCTCGCTGGGCGGTGCGCAGTTTTGTCTCGATCGCGCGATCGAATATATGCGCGAGCGGAAGCAATTCGGCTCGCGGCTCGCGGATTTTCAGGCGCTGCAGTTTCGCGTGGCCGATTTCGCGACCGAGATCGAGGCGGCCCGGCTGCTGCTATGGCGCGCGGCGGTGGCGGTGGCGGTGGGGAACCAGGAGCCGAACGCCACGCGGCTCGCCGCCATGGCCAAGCGCTACGCCACCGATGTCGGCTTCGAAGTGGTCAACGGCGCGCTGCAGATTCACGGCGGCTATGGCTATCTGCGCGACCACCCGATCGAGCGCATCTTGCGCGACGTGCGCGTGCATCAGATACTCGAAGGCACCAACGAGATCATGCGGGTGATCGTGAGCAGG
>JAYUHJ010000202.1:0-1957 GCA_043767065.1 Hyphomicrobiales bacterium
AGCTAGCCGGGAAGCATCCACGGGCCATGAAGGCCTGTTTCAGCACCTCTCCCTGCTAGCCCTGAACCCGGCCAATGAGCCCGTGCCCAAGCTCACCGAGCGCGAGCGCGACCTCCTGCGCTTGTTCGCCCAGCGGCCCGGCACGGCGATTGCGCGCCACGAGTTGGCCAACGACGATTCGTCCGGCAGCAGCGAGCGCGCCATCGACGTGCAGATCAACCGGCTGCGCCGCAAGATCGAGAAGAACCCGACCGACCCCGCTTACCTGCGCACCGTGCGCGGGATCGGTTACCGGCTGGTGGCGACGCCATGACCGTAATCGAACTCGGCCTTACCGGAGTCCGTTCGGTGCTCGGGCGGATCGAGCGGCTGTGGAACCGGGTGACCAACTGGGTCTACGTGCGCATGCCCAAGGGGCTCTACCCGCGCGCGTTGCTCATCATCGTGACGCCGATGGTGATCCTGCAGTCGGTGGTCGCGTTCGTGTTCATGGAGCGGCACTACAACCTGGTCACCGCCCGGCTTTCCGCCGCCGTGACGCAGGACATCGCCGCGCTGATCGACGTCTACGAGAAGTACCCGCAGGACCGCGATGCCGCGACCTTGCGCAAGATCGCCGCCGACCGGCTGCGGCTGAACGTCGAGCTGCTGCCGCCCGATCCGCTGCCGCCGCCCGGCCCCAAGCCGTTCTTCTCGGTGCTCGACCAGGCGCTGTCGCGCGAGTTGGCGCTGATCGGCAAGCCGTTCTGGATCGACACGGTCGGCAACTCGAACCTGGTCGAGGTGCGGGTGCAGCTCGACAAGGCGGTGCTGCGCGTATTCGCCCAGCGCAGTCAGGCCTACGCTTCCAACTCGGAAATTTTCCTGCTCTGGATGGTAGGCACTTCGATCCTGCTGCTTGCCATCGCGATCGTATTCCTGCGCAACCAAATCAGGCCGATCCTGCGGCTGGCCGACGCCGCCGAGGCCTTCGGCAAGGGCCGGGAAGTAACCAATTTCCGGCCGCGCGGGGCGCGCGAGGTGCGCCGCGCCGCGCAGGCCTTCCTCGAGATGAAGCGGCGCATCGAACGGCAGATCGAGCAACGCACCACCATGCTCGCCGGCGTCTCGCACGACATGCGTACGGTGCTGACGCGCTTCCGGCTTGAATTGGCATTGCTCGACGACGGCCCGGAAGTCGAGGCGCTGCGCCGCGACGTGGACGAGTTGCAGCGCATGCTGGAGGCATATCTCGCGTTCGCGCGCGGCGACGAGCGCGAGCAGCCGGCGCTGATCGACGTCTCCGAGATGCTCGGCGAGCTGGCGGCCGACGCCCAGCGCCGCGGCAAGCGGGCGCACGCGACCTTCTCCGGGCCGCCGATCGTACAGGTGCGGCCGGACTCGTTCCGCCGTTGCCTCGCTAATCTGGTGGCCAATGCGGCACGCTACGGCAATACGATCGAGCTTTCCGGCGCGCGCGAGCCGCGCTGGCTGACCGTGCACGTGGACGACGACGGGCCGGGCATTCCGACCGACAAGCGCGATGATGTCTTCCGCCCGTTCCTGCGGCTCGACGACGCGCGCAATCAGAACGAGACCGGAACCGGGCTTGGGCTCTCGATCGCCCGCGACATCGCCGGCACGCACGGCGGCGAGATATTGCTCGCCGACAGTACGCTCGGCGGGCTCAGAGCGACGGTGCGGATTCCGGTCTGACGTTCCCCGGGCGAGCGCGGACGAAGTCCGCGTGAGACCCGGGGTCCAGGGCGACAGTGCACGGAGTCCTACGGCCCCTGGGCCCCGGCTCTCGCTCGCGCGTCAAAACGCGCTTGCTCGGCCGGGGAACGGGTTCAGAACAACCTTCCCCCATCCGGAACCTTCTTGCTCGGCGCGATCAGCACCACCGCGCCCTCCTCGTCGGGGAAGCCGAGCGTCAGCACCTCGGACATCGTCGGGCCGATCTGGCGCGGCGGGAAAT
>JAYUHJ010000203.1:0-1947 GCA_043767065.1 Hyphomicrobiales bacterium
CCTCACTCCGCCATGTCGAGCCCCAGCACGCCCGCCGCTCGGTCACATCGACCATCGCGTGATCCATGACGCGGCGCCGCTCGGCCGTCACGCGGCGCACCTCCTCGGTCTGCAGTGCTGCCGCATCGCTCGGGATCGCAACGAGGCTGTGCGGCAGCGTCACCGCGTACACGTCGGGCACCGCCAGATGCGCGTGGAAGTCGATGGCGCGGGCGGGCGTGCGGTTCACGTCTGCTGACATGGCTATCGACCTCAATGCGCGAACAAGACGAGGGGGCCGCCCCAGTGTGGTCCCGTCCCGGCTTTGGTGGGAATCAGGAAATGGCGTTATCTCCGGCTTGAAGCCTCAAGCCAAACCGGCGGTTAGCAGCCGCCGACGGAGACAACGCCATGACCACAGCTACATCAATTGACGAGTCGTCGCCACTGACCGGCGATGCCTGGCGCGACCAGCTGGAGGCGACCGTGCGCGAGCACGTGCGCGGCTTCATCGAGGAACTCGTCGAGGCCGAACTGTGCGCGTTCCTCGGGCGCGGCCGCTACGTGCGCAAGCCGGCCTCGACCGAGACGCGAGCGGCGCCAGAAGAACAACAAGGGCTCGGCGATGAAGTGCCCGCGGCAACGCCTGCGCCAACGCTCGACGACGGCGTCCGCGGCCACCGCAACGGTCGTCGCGAGCGCACGATCATGGGCACCTTCGGCAAGCTGACGGTCAACATTCCTCGTGCACGCCTGGACACGCCCGACGGCAAGACCCAGGAGTGGGTCAACACGACGTTGCCGAAGTACCGTCGCCGCACCAAAGAGGTCGATGCGCTGATCGCCGGCGCCTATCTCTCGGGCACCAACACGCGGCGCGTCGGGCGCGCGCTGGCGAGCCTGTTCAAGGGCGCGGTGTCGAAGTCGGTGGTCAGCCGCGTGTGGCGGAAGATCAAGGCCGACTGGGACAACTGGAACAGGCGCGACCTCGCGAACGAAGACATCGTGCGCCTGATTCTCGACGGCACGCACGTCAAAGTCCGCATGGACAAGAAGGCGACAGGCGTCTCGCTGTTGGTCGTGCTCGGTGTCCGTCGCGATGGCCAGAAAGTGCTGCTGGCTGTGAAAAACATGGGCGGCGAGAGCGAGGCTGCGTGGAGAACAATCCTCGACGATTTGACCAAGCGCGGTATGAAAAAGCCCGAGCTTGCCATTGTCGATGGCGCGCCCGGCCTCGAGAAGGCGCTCGTTACGCTGTGGTCGGATCTTCCCGTTCAGCGGTGTACGGTGCACAAGCTGCGCAATCTGATCGCCCACGCGCCGAAGAAATTCGCCGAGGAGATCGCGGCCGACTACGCCGACATGATTTATGCGGATAATGCAGCGGCGGTGGCGAAGAAACGCAAGGCATTTCTGAACAAGTGGTTCGTGAAATGCGAGGCCGTCGCGGCATCACTGGAAGAGGCCGGCGAGCTGCTGTTCACCTTCACGCGCCTGCCGGTCGAGCAGTGGAAATCGGCGCGCACCACGAACGCCATCGAGCGCCTGCACGAAGAGTTCAAGCGGCGCATCAAGACGCAGACTGTGCTGCCCTCGGCAGAGACCGCGGCGATGCTGTTCTGGGCGCTGCTCGCGTCCGGCCAGATCGTGCTGCGCAAGGTCGGCGGTTGGGCGACGCTCCCGACGCCACTCGCCAAGCCGATTGACCTCGCCGCCTGACCCGATACTCTGACAATGGCCGGAGAGCGCTTTTCGCTATTCCCACCACGATTGGGACG
Source organism: Hyphomicrobiales bacterium (assembly GCA_043767065.1). Classification (GTDB taxonomy): domain Bacteria; phylum Pseudomonadota; class Alphaproteobacteria; order Rhizobiales; family Xanthobacteraceae; genus JAHFPN01. The sequence goes on from JAYUHJ010000203.1 coordinate 1,758, forward strand.
GGACCGCCGCCCCGATGCGCCCATCCTGGAGACGCTGGATCGTTTCGGTCGTTGGACGGTTCCGGGCCTGCGGCGTCGGTGTCTGGGCGGATGCAGCAGTCGCCACGAGCGAGGCCACCAGAACCGCGGGAATCACTTCGAGTGCGAACTTCCTCATTTTGGTTCTCCATTCTTGAAGGAGCCACTGCGG
>JAYUHJ010000204.1:0-1946 GCA_043767065.1 Hyphomicrobiales bacterium
CAAGGCCGACAGTTCCCCGCAGCAAGTTTCGAATCTCTCAGGGGGCGCCATGATCGTCCGCCAATTTCTCCAGTGGATCCAGACCGCGATGCCCGGCGAGAGGGCCGACGCCACGAGCGCGCTTGCGCGCGCGTATCTGCATTCAGAACTCACGCTAGAGGACCGGCTTGCGGCCGAGGCTGCGATGACGGTGCTGCTCGACGATCCGTCGCCGCTGGTGCGCCGTGCGCTTGCCGATGCGCTCAGCTCCTCGGCCAATGTGCCACAGACGTTGGTGCTGGCGCTTGCCAACGATCAGCCGGAAATCGCCGAGATCGTGGTCGCGCGCTCGCCCTTGTTCACCGAAGCCGAACTGGTGGACCTGATCGGGGAGGCCAACGAGCGCATCCAGAACGCCATTGCATCTCGTGTGCCGGTGCCGGCATCGCTGGCGGCGGCGGTCGCCGAAGTCGGCTGTGCCGGGGCGTGCCTGGTGCTGATCGAGAACCCGGACGCCGACGTTACTTCGATTTCGCTCGCGCGCATCGCGCAGCGCCATGGCGCGCTTGCCGCGATCCGCGAGCGGCTGCTCATTCATCCCGAGCTTCCGGTCGAGACGCGCCAGGCGCTGGTCGCGACCCTGTCCAGCACGCTTGCCCGCTTCGTAATCGACCGGGAATGGCTGCCGGAGGAACGCGCGCAAAAAGTTACCCGCGAGGCCTGCGACCGCGCGACGGTCGCGCTGGCGGCCGAAACCGAAGACGACCGCGTGGCGCCGCTCATTCGGCACTTGCGCTCCAGCGGACAGCTCACCGGCGGCCTCGTGCTGCGCGCGTTGCTGTCAGGCAATGTTCACTTTCTGGTCGAAGCGCTAGCAGACCTCACGAATCTTTCGCCACGGCGGGTCGCCGCGATCCTCGACGATCCGGCGCGGCACGCCTTCCGCGCGCTCTACGAGCGCGCCGGCTTGCCGCACGCGGCGTTCGGCGCCTTCAAGGCGGCGCTCGAAGTGATCCAGGAAATGGGCTTCGACGATACGGCGCACGGTTACGCGGTGCTGCGGCGGCGCATCGTCGAGCGGGTGCTGGAGCGCTACCAGCGCGCGGCGCCGGGCGAGCTCGATCAGCTGCTGTCGCTGTTGCGGCGTCTGGCGGCGGAAGCCACGCGCGACGAGGCGCGCTCGTTCACCGCGGATCTCGTCGCGGCGGCGTGATTCAGTAGCCGAACTGCTCTTTGAGAATTCGCTCGTCGAGGCTGTGGTCCGGGTCGAACAGCATCACGATGGACGAAGCCGTGTCCATGCGCGTTTTCACGGATACCACCGAGCGCACCTCGAAATGGTCGGCGACCGCGTTCACCGGCCGCTTGTCGGGCTCGCGCACGACGATCTCGACCTCGGCGCGGTCCGGCAGCAGCGCGCCGCGCCAACGCCGCGGACGGAACGCACTGATCGGCGTCAGCGCCAGGAGCGGCGTGTTGAGTGGCAGGATCGGGCCGTGGGCCGACAAGTTGTACGCCGTGGAGCCGACCGGCGTCGCGACCAGAACGCCGTCGCAGATCAACTCCTCCAGCCGCAATTTCCCGTCGATCGAGATGCGCAGGTTCGCCGCCTGATAGGATTGGCGCAATAGCGATACTTCGTTGAAGGCCGGCGCGCGGTGAATCTTCCCGCCGGCGTCCTTGGCTTCCATGCTGAGCGGATGCACGACGCAACGCTCCGCGACGGCGAGGCGTTCCTTGAGGCCGTCGGGACGGAACTCGTTGGTGAGGAACCCGACCGAGCCGCGGTTCATGCCGTAGACCGGGATGCCCTTGTCGCGCAGCTGATGCAGGACCCGCAGCATCAGACCGTCGCCGCCGAGCGCCACGACCACGTCGGCCTTGTCGGCCGGAGCGTCGCCGTATTTGGCGGCCAGCAGTTTCTGCGCCGCCAACGCCTCGCTCGTCTCGCTCGCGAGGAAGGCGAT
>JAYUHJ010000205.1:0-1939 GCA_043767065.1 Hyphomicrobiales bacterium
GGCCTCGCGGGAGCTCAATGTAGGCCTTCAATCCACAGGTGCAAGAAAGTCATCCCAGCACCGGGACGGGGCCTTCTACCTCGATCCCATCGACTGAAATACGACAGCGCAACGCCATGGCCTCGACCCCCGCCGCCCGTGCGCTATCGAAGGCCTTGCCATAGGCGGGGTCGATGTCGCGGGCGAGCGCGACGCTTTCGGCCGAGCCGATCTGCACAAGAAACAGCAGCACGGAACGGGCGCCGCCCTTGGCCTCGCGGGCGAGCTCGTCGAGGTGCTTGGCGCCCCGCTCGGTGACGGCATCGGGGAACTCGGCGCGGCGGGGCTTGCGCATCATGTGGACGTTCTTGACCTCGAGGAAACAGGCTGGGCGGCCATCGCACTCCAACACGAAATCGACGCGACTGGCCTTGCCGTAGCGCACCTCGCGTCGGATTCGAGGGTAGCCGTCGAGACCGGCGATTTTTCCAGCTTCGAGCGCCTCGCCTACGAGCTTGTTCGGGTGCGAAGTGTTCACACCAACCAGCTCCGGGCCGGAGCCGAAATCCACTTCGACCAACTCCCAGCTATAGGGAAGCTTGCGGGTGAGACTGTCCGACTTCGAAAGCCATACGCGCGAGCCGGGCTCCATGATCCCGAGCATCGAGCCAGGATTAGCGACGTGCGCGGTGATTTGGCTGCCGTCGGGCATCACCACATCGGCGAGGAAGCGCTTGTAGCGCTTGATCAACTTGGCGGGGATGAGCGGCGTGGGGAAGCGCATTACATGATCGCCTTCTGGAACCGCCATCCTTCGAGGCCCGCGCTTCGCGCGGGCACCTCAGGATGACGGTTAGAACACATCAGCGTCATCCTGAGGTGCGAGCCCAAAGGGCGAGCCTCGAAGGATGACGCTCGCGCTACGCTGCGATTTTTCCTCCCAACTCGTCCTCGACGTGGATGCGGATGATTTCCTCGAAGGTCCGCTCCGGCTGAAAGCCGAGCGCGAGACCGCGCCGCGCGTCGAAGCGGGTCGGCCAGCCCTCGACGATCTTGGCGACCAGCGGGTCGGTCTGGCGGCAGATGCGGGCGACCACCTTGTCGCCGGCAACGCGGCGCAGCGCCTCGATCTGCTCGGCCACCGTGCAGCAGACGCCGGGCATGGTGATGCCGACGCGCGGGCCGATCTTCTCGCGCGACAATTCGGCGCCATGCAGCAGGAAGCCGATCGCGGCGCGCGGGCTGGCGTGGGTGTGCAGCACGGTGTCGGGCACCGGCAGCACCGCCTCATGGCCGGCGAGCGGCTCGCGGATAATGTTGGAGAAGAAACCGGAAGCCGCCTTGTTGGGCTTGCCGGGACGAACCACGATACTCGGGAGCCGGATGCCGACGCCTTCGAGAAATCCGCGGCGGGTGTAATCGGCAAGCAGCAGTTCGCCGATCGCTTTTTGCGTTCCGTAGGACGTGAGCGGCGTGAGGTGGAACTCGTCAGGAATGGCGTGCGGAAACGGCGCGCCAAAAACGGCGATGGAGCTTGTGAACACCAATTTCGGTTTATGGCCGCGGGCGCGGATCGCCTCGAGCAAAAACCGCATGCCGTCGAGATTGATACGGTAGCCCTTCTCGAAATCGGTCTCGGCTTCGCCCGAGACGATGGCCGCCAGATGAAAGATCATCTCGGGCGCGTCGGCGACAAGTGCTGCTGCTTCGCCCGGCAAGGTGATGTCGCCGGCCCGCGTCGTAACCTTGAAGCTCGCGCCCTTGGGCGCCGCGGGTTCGACCACGTCCTGGAGCGTCATGCGCTCGATGGGCTTGCCGCCGATGTGGGGGTCGCGCGCCAGCCGCTGCACGAGCTTCTGCCCGATCATGCCGGCGGCGCCGATGACGAGGACGTGCATGGCCTCTCCCCTCTTCACCTCTCCCCGCAAGCGGGGAGAGGTCGGCTTTCGAGCGAAGCGAG
>JAYUHJ010000206.1:0-4647 GCA_043767065.1 Hyphomicrobiales bacterium
GACGACAAGCTCTCGACGCGCTTGAACGACGCTGGCAAGGAGACCGGCGAGCGCGTGTGGCGCATGCCGATGGGGCCCGAGTTCGACAAGATGATCGACTCGAAGTTCGCCGACATGAAGAACACCGGCAGCCGCTATGGCGGTTCGACCACCGCCGCGCAATTCCTGCAGCGCTTCGTCGACAAGACGCCCTGGGCGCACCTCGACATCGCCGGCACCGGCATGGACGCCAAGCCGTCCGACATCAACCAGAGCTGGGGTCCGGGCTGGGGCGTGCGGCTGCTCGACAGGTTGATCGCCGAGCATCACGAATAACGGACGGGGTATGACCGAAGTCCATTTCTACCATTTGCAAAGCCGGCCGCTGGAAAAGGCGTTGCCGCAACTCCTCGAGAAGTGCCTCGAGCGCGGGTGGCGTTGCGTGGTGCAGGCGGCGTCTGATGAGCGCGTAGCTGCGCTCGATACGCTATTGTGGACCTACGCCGACGACAGCTTCCTGCCACACGGAATCGACCGAGAAGCCGAGGCCGCGGAAATGCCCGTGGTGCTGACGACCTCCGAACGAAATCCCAACACCGCGCAGGTGCGGTTTCTGGTCGATGGCGCGACCGCCGAACTTGCGAGCTATGAACGCGCGATCTTCCTGTTCGATGGCAACGATCCCGATGCGGTCGAGGCCGCGCGCGATCAGTGGAAAGAGGCGCAGGGAGAGGGCTTCGTCGTCACCTACTGGCAGCAGGACGAAGCCGGCCGCTGGCAAAAGAAAGCCTGAAGTGGCACGGCGGCCGTTACGGCGCAGCTTGAGATTTTTCGTATTCCGCGTTGAGCCCAAGCCAGTTTTCCTCGACCGCCGCGAGATGTTTGACCGCGTCGGCGCGGCGCTTGGAAAATCCAGCCAATTCCGCGGGCTTGCTCGCATATAGATCCGGTGCCGCGAGCGTCTGGTCCAGCGCCGCGATTTCCTTCTCCAGCCGCACGATCTCGGCTTCGAGCGTCTTGATCTGTTTGCGCAGCGGTGCCGCGAGTTCGCGCCGCGCCGCCGACGCCTTGCGGTCTTCCTTGCGCGCGGCCTTGTCTTCGGGCGACTCGTTGCGGCGGGCGATCCCGCCGTCCACGCCCGAAAGCACCTGCCGGCGATAATCGTCGAGGTCGCCGTCATAGGATTTCACCGTCCCGTCGGCTACGAGCCACAGCCGGTTGGCGCAGGCATCGAGCAGCACGCGATCGTGCGACACCAGCACGACTGCGCCGGTGTAATCGTTGATCTCTTCCACCAGCATGGCGCGCGCATCGATATCGAGATGATTGGTCGGCTCGTCGAGGATCATCAGATGCGGCCCGCGAAAGCTCGCGAGCCCGAGCAGCAGCCGCGCCTTTTCTCCGCCCGACAATGACGCGACCTTGGTGTCGGCGGCCTCGCCGGAAAAGCCCATCTCCGCCGCGCGTCCACGCACGCGCGATTCAGGCGCGCCGGGCATCAAATGCCGCACGTGTTCGTAGGGGCTTTCGTTCTCGTGCAGCTCGTCGAGCTGATGCTGGGCGAAATAGGCGGCTTCCAGTTTGTCGGCCTTGACGATCCGCCCGGCCTGCGGGGCGAGGCGCCCGGCGAGCAATTTGGCGAACGTCGACTTGCCGTTGCCGTTCGGCCCGAGCAGCGCGATGCGATCGTCGTCGTCGATCCGCAGGTTGAGGTTCTTCAGCACCGGTGTGCCCGGCGCATAGCCGACGGCGACGCCCTCCATGGCGATGATCGGCGGCGACAGCGTCCGTTCGGGCGAGCGGATGGATATCTTGGCCGGCGCGTCCTCGATTTGCGCGGCGATCGGCTCCATGCGTGCCAGCGCCTTGAGGCGCGATTGCGCCTGGCGTGCCTTGGTCGCCTTGGCGCGAAAGCGCTCGACGAAGGCGACATGGTGCGCGCGCACGGCTTCCTGTTTCTTGCGCTTCTTCTGATCGAGCACCAGGCGTTCGCGCCGCTGGCGATCGAATTGCGAATAGCCCCCGCGATAGAGCGTGAGCTTGGACTGGTCGAGATGCAGGATGAATCCGACCGAGTTTTCGAGCAGATCGCGGTCATGGCTGATGAGAATTGCCGTGCGCCGGTAGCGGGCGAGAAAATCCTGCAGCCAAAGGGTGCCTTCAAGGTCGAGGTAGTTCGTCGGCTCGTCGAGCAGCAGCAGGTCAGGTTCGGCGAACAACAGCGCCGCCAGCGCTACGCGCATGCGCCATCCGCCGGAGAACTCCGAGCAGGCTCGCTGCTGCGCAGCCTCGTCGAACCCGAGACCGGCAAGAATGCGCGCCGCGCGGGCCGGCGCCGCGTAGGCGCCGATATCGACGAGCCGCATCTCGATCTCGGCAATCCGCTCGTGATCGGTCGTCGCGTCGCGCTCCGCGATCAGGCGCGCCCGCTCGACGTCGGCGGCGAGCACGATATCGATCAGCCGCTCGGGGCCGGCGGGCGCCTCTTGCGCCACGCTGCCGATGCGGGCGCGGGCCGGCAGATGGATCGCGCCGCCTTCCAGCTCCAACTCGCCGGTGATGGCGCGAAACAGCGTGGTCTTGCCGGAGCCGTTGCGGCCGACCAGACCCACCCGCGCGCGCTCCGGAATCGCCGCGGTGGCGTGTTCCACGAGCAGGCGGCCGGCGATGCGGAGGGAAATGTCATCGAGAACGATCATGCGGGCTCTTCTGGCCCGGCCGCCGGCAATCGGCAAGCGCAGATCAGGTGCGTTTTCGCCCCACGAGCAGCCGGTACTGCACTGCGCCCGCGATTGCGAGTCGCTCCACCACCAGCCCGCCGATATTCGCTTCGGGAATCATGCGCAGCCCCGTCCATGCGAGCATCCGCGCACGCCGCCGATCGCGCTCGATCAGGCTCGTGAGTTCCTCAAGCGGGCGATGCCAGACCAGCGGCGAGAAATCCGCCGAGCGCACGACCTCGAGTCCCGCCGCTTCGAAAGCCGCCCGCCAACCGCGCTCGCTTGGCATGATAGGTGCGCGCCACATCTGCTTGAACGTCTTGAGATCGTCGGTCTGCTCGGCCGGGAATGGCTCCACCGGCATGTCGTCCACCAGCAACAGATGACCGCCCGGCGCCATCGACGCCGCAAGATTGGCGGTGGTGGCGGGTGGATCGGCACTGTGCACCAAGCTCTCGATCCCGATCACCAGATCGAAGGGTCCCTCGCGCGGCACGTCGTAGGATTCGAGCGCAAAGCGGATGCGGTCGGAGAGCGCGCGTTTGGCGCTCTCCTCGCGCGCGCGGGCGAGTTGAATTGGCGAGATCGTGAGCCCCAGCCATTGGCCGCCGATCTTGGACTGCAGATCGAACGCGGTGCCGCCATAGCCGCAACCCGCATCGAGTACGCGAGGCTCCGGCGGCAGCCTCAGGCCCTCGAGCATCAACTTGTGCAGCACGAGGGGGCCGTTTTCGCCGGTCACCGGATCGGTGAGCAGGCGATGCACCGTCATGCTGTCGTAGCCGGAGTAGCGCCGCACGATCCGGTGCCAACGCACCCAGCGGTCGAGCCACTTGTAGTAGCGCTTGACGGCGCGGAGCTGCGTCGCGCGCGCCCGGTCTTTTGTGGTGTCGGACAAGGTGGGAGATTCGACGGACAAGCGATGCTCCGGGCTCGGGGACCCCGGTAGTAGAACACCGCAGGCGGCCGATCCGATGCGTCGCTAGCTAGAATTTGAAGCGGCGCCGTGCCCAGAGCCCGGCCGCGACCCCGAAGAAGCAGAACACCAGGAATACCCAGCCCGATAAGGCGCCAGCGTGGATGCCGGAGAGTAATACGCCCACGGTGCATCCGAGCGCCACCATGGCGCCCCAACCCATCAGCACGCCGCCGGCCAGTCCGCGCACCATTTCACCGCCGTTCGGCAGCCGCGGCTTGAACTCTCCGGCGACCAGCGCCGCCGCGAGGCTTGCAAAAATCAGCCCGCCAACGAACAAGCCGTTCTCTGAGAGCAGCGCAGCCTTCACGATCGTGACGCAGCCGCGGAAGCCGTCCAAACCGTGGAAGGTGGACGGGAGTAGCGCCATGCGCTCGGCGCCAGTGCGCGCGAGCGAGCCGAGCTCGGCGGTAACGCCGAGCGGCGCCACGCGCAGATAAGCGACCGCGGAAACCACGCCGACCAGCAACCCGCCCACATAAGCCGGCCAGCGTTCGACGAAAATGGAGCGCAGAACGCTATTGGTATCGAACCGTTCGGCATCGCGCTTCTTGAGCCGTAATCGGCTTGAACGAAGCGCGAGATACGCAAGGCCTGCGAGCACGACGAAAGTGAGGGCGAGTGTTCCCGCGTATCCGAAGCGATGCGGCAGCCACACGATCGGCGCATCGGCGATCGACGCGAGATAAAGCGCGTTCCACGATGCGAAGCCGGCAACGAAGCCGATCGCCGTGCCGATGATCGCGAACGGCGCGGTCGGCGATCCCTCGCCGAGCCGGTAGAATTGCGCCGAGATGCAGGAGCCTGCCACGGCCATGCCGACGCCGAAGCTGAAGGCGGCGATCGCCAGCACCGGGCTGACCGGTCCGATATGCGCTGTAGGCGGCAGGCGATCCGCGAGCGGCAGCGGCATCCAGGCACCGAACACGATCACATAGCCCACCGCGCCGACCGCGAGCGCGAGCAAGATCG
>JAYUHJ010000207.1:0-1935 GCA_043767065.1 Hyphomicrobiales bacterium
GCGCCGAGTTCTCGCAGCAGGCTACGCGCCTCGGCCACCGCCGGGCCGGGCGGCGGATCGAGCCAGGCGAGCTTGCCCGGATCGGCCACGCCCCAGACCGCAAGGTCGAGCATGAGATTTGAAAGATCGGCGGCAAGAATTTCCGGCTGCGCGAACGGCACCAGGCTCCGCGTCTCCGGCTCGTCCCACAGCCGATAGCAGACGCCGGGCTCCGTGCGCCCGGCCCGCCCGCGGCGCTGGTCGGCGGAAGCGCGCGACACGCGTACGGTCTCGAGCCGCGTCAGCGCCACCGCCGGCTCGAAGCGTGGCACGCGCGAGAGCCCCGAATCGACCACTACTCGTACGCCTTCGATGGTGAGCGACGTTTCCGCGATCGAGGTCGCGAGCACCACCTTGCGGCGGCCCGGCAACGCGGGCGAAATCGCCCGATCCTGCACGTCGGCGTCGAGCGCGCCGTAAAGCGGCACCACGTCGATCGCGGGATCGGTTATACGCTCGCGCACGAAATCGCCGGTGCGGCGGATTTCCGCGGCTCCCGGCAAGAACGCCAGCACCGAGCCGGGCTCCTCGCGCACCGCGCGCGAGATCGCGTCCGCCATCTGCCGCTCGATCGGCGCGCGCGCATCGCGGCCAAGATAGCGCGTCTCGACCTCGAAAGCGCGGCCCTGGCTTTCGATCACTGGAGCATTGCCCAGAAGCTTTGCCACCCGCGCGCCGTCGAGCGTCGCCGACATGGCGAGAATACGCAGATCCTCGCGCAGCCCCTCGCGCGCATCGAGCGCAAGCGCGAGGCCCAGATCAGCGTCGAGCGAACGCTCGTGGAATTCGTCGAACAGCACCGCGGCAATTCCTTTCAATTCAGGGTCCTCAAGCGCGAGCCGCGTGAACACCCCTTCGGTCACCACTTCGATCCGGGTCATGCGTGAAACCTTGGAGCCGAAGCGCACCCGGAAACCGACCGTTTCGCCGGCAGCCTCGCCGAGGTGCCAGGCCATCCGCGCCGCCGCCGCGCGCGCAGCCAGCCGTCGCGGCTCGAGCACCAGAATTTTCCGCCCCTCGATCCAGGGCTCGTTCAAGAGCGCCAACGGAACGCGCGTCGTCTTGCCCGCGCCCGGCGAGGCCACCAGCACCGCCGAGCGTCCCGAAACGAGCGCTTCGCGCAGGCGCGGTAGCGCCTCATCGACCGGCAAAGGGTCGCGAAAGGGATTGGTCATCGTCTCATGCTTGGATTGTCCCGCCGGCCGCGCATAGCGGGCCGCGGGCAGGGGGTAAAGCTCGCCCCGGCACGGTGTTTGCGACGGCAAGGGCGTAAGGCGGCGTCCGTCCCGATTCGGGACAGACGGTGGATTCGGAGACGAAAATGCAGACGGCGCTCGCGGACAAGCAACGCATCGACTGGGTCGATTACGCCAAGGGCTTTTGCATCGTCATGGTGGTGATGATGCACTCGACTTTCGGCGTCGAGCTGGCGGCCGGTCAGCAGAGCTGGATGCATGCGGTCTCCGATTTCGCCAAGCCGTTTCGCATGCCCGACTTCTTCCTGATCTCCGGCCTGTTCCTGGCCCGCGTCATCGACCGCGACTGGGCGAGCTATCTCGATCGCCGCGTGTGGCACTTCGTATATTTCTACGTGCTGTGGCTCACGATCCAGATCGGTCTCAAGGCGCCAAGTCTCATGGGCGAAGTGGGCGCGCTTGGAGTAGTCCAACTTTATCTCCACTCCTTCATCGATCCGTTCGGCACGCTCTGGTTCATCTATCTCCTACCCGTCCTTTTCGTCGTGACCAAGCTTGCGCGCCGCGCGCCGCCGCTTCTGATCTTCCTCGCCGGCATCGCGCTCGAATCGCTCCGCATCAACACCGGCAATACGCTGGTGGACGAGTTCGCCGCCCGCTTCGTCTATTTCTATGCGGGCTACTGGCTCTGCACGCACTT
>JAYUHJ010000208.1:0-11056 GCA_043767065.1 Hyphomicrobiales bacterium
GTGTTCATGGCGCTGACAACGATGCTGATGCACCGACTCTTCTGGTTGGGCGCAGTGACGGCGATTGGTTTGGTGGTTTCCTGCTCGGGTTAGCAGCCAGCCGGGATGCCGCGCTCGGATATGCTAGAACTTTCAACGGATTAGATACCGAGTCGGGTTAACCCGGGTTGACAATCGGGTTCGTAAACCCCATCTTACGACTCGAAAAGTCGCCCCGCCTTGCCGAACTGTCACCGGATGGTGTGCGTGCTCAACGCTCGTTGGGCTAGGCAGCGGGGCGCATCTTTTAACGAAACTCCCACACGTCGTCGATCTTCGGTTCGAGCATGACGCGCCAGCGCGCGGCGTGCGGTCGCTGCGGCTTATAGGATCGAGCGATTGCCCCGGCGCACATGTCCGCCAACTGAACGAGACGGTCGTTGGCTGAGTTGCTGAAGCGGAGGTCCTTCAGGCCGCCCTCGGGCAATTGGCGCCGGAGGTAACCCGCCAATTCTCGCTTGAAGGCCCGGTCACCCGAACCGTCGATGACTATCTTGGCGTCTTTCAACAAGCCGCCGTCGTACGTCAACATCGATCTCACGAAGAATGCGTAGAACGCCTCCTTCTTGGCACGCAGATGCGGGCTGTAGATACGCTCCTTCTGCACTACGATTGCACGGACTCGGAACTCGCATGGCAGAACGGCTTTGAAGAACGCATCGCGCACTTCATTTCGAGACTTATTGAATTTGAATTCGCTAGAGATCTGCAAGAGGGCCGCCGTCTCCTCGATTGCTGATTGAGTGAGCTGCGCGGCCTCGGCTTCGGCGAAGGCAACCATAGCGGCTACGAAGACGTCGGTTGAGCCCCGGGTCAGCTTGAATCCCGGGTCACCAGATTCGTCTATGAAAATAAGCATCGCGCGAGGCTAACGCTTCGTCATCGCCGGGGGCAAGCTTTGCGAGCTGGGACTTCAGCGAACGAGTGAGATTTTCATGCCGAAGACAGGGTCGCGGCCCAGCTGCAGCGTAGCCGCAATCTCCGCCTAACACCGCACGACACCGTCACGGAATTTGGTCTAATATCGCGCTAGCGCGGTGCAAGGCCAGGGAGGCGCCGCGTCTGTGCCGAGAAGGGTCGGGAAAACCGATGCACGGCAAGCCCGAAGACACATCCGGCAAGGCCGCCGTCGATCCGGAGGCCTTCGCGCGGAATCTTGCGCGCCTGATGGACGAGGGTGGCCGCGCCATGGCCGCCTACATGAAGCCGCGCGAGGAAGGCATCGTTCAGGACGAGGTGGCCGACGAGCTCGCCGACGTCACCAAGACGCTCGGCAAGGTCGCGGAATATTGGCTCTCCGACCCGCAGCGCGCGATCGAGGCGCAGTCGAGTCTGGTCAAGGGCTATCTCGACCTGTGGACCGCCTCGATGAAGCGCATGTCCGGCGAAACCGTAGCGCCGGTGGCCGCGCCAGCCGCCGCGGACCGCCGCTTTGCCGATCCGGAGTGGTCGGAGAACCCGTTCTTCGACGCGGTGAAGCAGGCCTATCTCATCACCTCCGACTGGGCTGCGAAGCTGGTGCGCGATGCCGAGGGACTGGACCCGCACACGCGCCACAAGGCGGATTTTTACGTGAAGCAGATCGCGGCCGCGATCTCGCCCTCCAATTTCGTGCTCACCAATCCGCAGGTGCTGCGCGAGACACTGGCGTCGAACGGGGAAAACCTCGTGCGCGGCATGAAGATGCTGACGGAGGACATCGAGGCCGGCCACGGCGAGCTGAAATTGCGCCAGTCGGACTCCACCAAGTTCGAGATCGGCCGCAACCTCGCGCTCACGCCCGGCAAGGTCGTGTTCGAGAACGAGCTGATGCAGCTCGTGCAATATTCGCCCTCGACCGAAAGCGTGTTGAAGATTCCGGTGCTGATGGTGCCACCCTGGATCAACAAGTTCTATGTGCTCGATCTCACGCCCGACAAATCCTACATCAAGTGGATGGTCGATCAGGGCCTGACGCTGTTCGTCGTTTCCTGGGTCAATCCGGACGCGCGTCTCGCGAGCAAGAGCTTCGAGGACTACATGCGCGAGGGCGTGTTCGCCGCGCTCGACGCGATCGAAGCGGCGACCGGCGAGCGGTGCGTGCACGCCATGGGCTATTGCGTCGGCGGCACGTTGCTCGCGACCGCGCTCGGCTACATGGCGACGAAAAACGATGAGCGGATCGCCAGCGCCACCTTCCTCGCGGCGCAGGTGGATTTCACTTATGCGGGCGACCTCAAGGTGTTCGTGGACGAGGACCAGCTCAAGGTGCTCGAGCACAAGATGCAGGAGCTCGGCTTCATGGACGGCGGCAAGATGGCGGCCGCCTTCAATATGCTGCGCGCCAACGACCTGATCTGGCCCTACATCGTGAACAATTATCTGCGCGGCAAGGCGCCCTTCCCGTTCGATCTGCTGTACTGGAATTCGGATTCGACACGGCTGCCGGCGGCCAACCATTCGTTCTATCTGCGCAACTGTTATCTCGAGAACAAGCTTTCCAAAGGCCTGATGACGATCGGCAACGTCAAGATCGATCTCGGCAAGATCTGGATCCCGATCTATCAGCTGGCCACGCGCGAGGACCACATCGCGCCGGCGAAGTCCGTGTTCCTCGGTTCGGGCTTTTTCGGCGGGCCGACGAGATTCGTGCTCGCCGGCTCGGGCCATATCGCCGGCGTGGTCAATCATCCGGCGCGGCAGAAATATCAATACTGGACCGGCGGCGAGGCCAAGGGTGAGATCAAGGGCGAGCTCGATGCCTGGATCAAGAACGCCGAAGAGCACGCGGGCTCGTGGTGGACCGACTGGCTGGCCTGGATCGAGCAGCTCGACGCCGAGCGGGTACCCGCGCGCGAGCCCGGCGCTGGTAAGCTCAAGCCGATCGAAGACGCGCCCGGGAGATATGTGAGGGTGAGGGCTTGATGAACGTCCATGAGCCGCCGGCTGCGTCGGTCGAAGAAATGCGGGCGCGGGCCGGGCAAGAGATCGGCGTCTCGGCTTGGCACGCGGTCACGCAAGACATGATCGACCGCTTCGCCGAGGTCACCGACGACCATCAGTTCATCCATACCGACCCGGTGCGCGCCAAGGCGGAGACTTCGTTCGGCGGCACCATCGCGCACGGCTTCCTCACGCTTTCGCTCTTGAGCCTGCTCACGCGCGAGGCGCTGCCCAAGCTCAAGGGTCGCACCATGGGCATCAATTACGGTTTCGATCGCATCCGCTTCATGGCGCCGGTAAAAAGCGGCGCGCGCGTGCGCGGCCGCTTCACGCTCACGGAAGTCGTCGACCGCACCGAAAAGCTCGTCATGTTCCGCTATGCCGTCAGCATCGAGATCGAGGGCGGCGCGAAGCCGGCGCTGACGGCGGACTGGCTCACGCTGGCCGTTATCGAATGACGGCAAGTACGGACGCCGATCTCCTCGCGCTCGATCAGCGCGCCGAGCATCGCTATGCAAATAACGATGGCGTGCGAATCCACTACGCGCTCATGGGCGCGGGCCCGCTCGTCGTGTTCCTGCATGGCTTTCCCGATTATTGGCTGACCTGGCGGCACCAGATGGCGGCGCTGTCGAAATCTTTCCGCACGGCGGCGCTCGACCAGCGCGGCTATAATCTCTCCGACAAGCCCAAGGGCGTCGAGAACTATAAGACACGCAAATTGATCGAAGACGTCGCTGCGGTTATCGCGGATCAAGGCGAGCGGCACGCGATCATCGTCGGTCATGACTGGGGCGGGGCCACCGCCTGGGCGCTCGCCATGCACCGGCCGGAACTCGTCGAGCGGCTGATCGTCTTGAACATGCCGCACCCGTGGACGCTGGCGCGGCTGCTCGTGGAAAATCCCGAACAGCGCAAGAACGCGCAATACGCGCGCAATTTTCAGAGCCCCGATTACTACAAGCAGATTTCGCTGGAGCGGCTCGGCGGCTGGGTCACCGACCCCGCGGCCCGCGCCAAGCATCTCGAGGCTATGCAGCGCTCCGATCCGCAAGCCATGATGCATTATTACCAGGCCAATTATCCGCACGAGCCCTACGCGCTGCCGCAGGGCTCGCCGCAGATCGTCAAGGTGCCGACGCTGCTGATCCACGGCCTCGGCGACAAGGCGCTGCTCTCGGAAGGGCTGAACGGCGTGTGGAACTACGTGGCGAGCGATCTTACGATTACGACCATTCCCGGCGCCGGCCATTTCGTGCAGCAGGACGCGGCCGAGCTGGTGAGCCGCACGATGCTGGCGTGGCTGAACCGCTAGACGTGAGGAATTTGCGTGCCGCGTAAGCCGATCAGCGGGTTCGTCGTCTGCTACAATGGCGAGCTGACGGTCGAAACGTGCCTACGCTCGATCCGGTTCGTCGATGAGCTGATCGTCGTCGATAAGTCTTCCACTGATGCCACGCCCGCGATCGCGACGCGTTACGCCGACAAGCTCATCACGGTGCCGTGGAGCCCGACCGCCGAAGAGACCCGCATCGCTGCCTTCGATGCGTGTAGCCACGATTTCATCGTGTTCCTCGACGACGACGAATGCCTCAGCGGGGCGGCGATCCGCGCCGTGCGCGACGAGCTGCCCGAGATGGCGGCCGACGTTTTCTACCTGCCGTTCCGCGACTACGTGTTGGACCGATTCGATCCGCGTGCTTTTTATTGGCCGTCCAGCCAGCCCCGCGTTTTTCGCCGCGGTGCATTGGAGTTCGTGCCGGTCATTCACGGCGGGCAGCGGATTCTCTCGGAGCGCGTGTGCCACCTGCCGCTCGACGCGCCCGCCTTTATTCATCATTTCAGTCACGAGACCGTCGAGGTGTGGTTCGAGAAGACCAATCGGTACACCTCGGAGCCGGTTCGCAACTCCTTCTTCCCGGGGCATGTGCCGCTCGATCTCATGGCGCACGAGCGGCTTGCATACTGGCTCGACGGCGGAAAGCGCCGCAATCCGCTGTCGCCGATCGGCCAAATCCTACGGCTGCTGAAAAAACTACCCCGGCGCAAGCCGAGCCGGGACGAAGAATATCGCATGGCGGTCGCGACCTTGCGGGCTTGCTACGACATCATCGACCGGCTCAAGGCCTGGGAGAGCGAGAGCGGTATCGATGGTGCGCGCGAGTTCGCGGCGGCATGCCGGCAGCTCGAGGCCGAGTACGACGATCTGGAACGCACGACCGGCATCCGCACGCGCGCTTGAATCAGCGCGCCGGCCCGCCCTTATACGAAATCCGCCAGATCGTTCCGTTGGCGTCCTCGGAGATCAAGAGCGAGCCGTCGCGCGCGGCGGTGATGCCGACGAGCCGCGCCCAGATCGTATTGTCGTTCAGCACGAAGCCGGTGGCGAAATCCTCGTACTCGCCGGTGGCGACGCCATTGCGCATCGGCACGCGCACGATCTTGTAGCCGGTGCGCTGATTCCTGTTCCACGAGCCCTGCAGCGCCACGAACGCATCGCCGCGGTATTGCGCCGGGAATTGCGCGCCGTCGTAGAACACCATCTGCAGCGGCGCGGAATGGGAAGCGATCAGTAAATCCGGCACCGTGACCTTGCCGCTCAGATCGGGCCGCGCGTTGATGTGGCGCGGGTCCTCGATCGAGCCGAGATAGAACCAGGGCCAGCCATAGAAGGCGCCCTCGCGCACGCGCGTGAGATAATCGGGCGGCAGATCGTCGCCGAGCCCGTCGCGCTCGTTGACCGAGCACCAGAGGTCGCCGGTCGTAGGATGCACGTCCATACCGACGCAATTTCGCAGCCCGGTGGCGAACACGCGTTTGTTCTTGCCGTCGGGATCGAACGCCAGCACCGCGGCGCGGTCCTTCTCGTTGCCCCACAGGACGCCGATGACGTTGTCGAGCACGGCGCCGACCGAAAAGCCGAGCCCCTCGGCTACGTTCGAGGCCGAGCCGACCGAGACGAACATCCGCCTGCCGTCGCGCGAGAACACCACGTCGCGAGTCCAGTGGCCGCCGCTCGGCAGAGATGACACGACCGTTTCCGGCTTGCCGCGAGCCTTGAGATCCCCGTTGCGATACGGAAAGCGCACGACGGAGTCGGTGTTGGCGATATAGACCCACAGCGGATTCGGCCCGGCCGGATAAAAATTGATGCCGAACGGACGATTGAGTCCGGAAGCAAAGATTTCGGTCACGTCGGCCTTGGCGCCGTCGGGGGACGGACGCAGCACGCGCACGCGGCCAGCGCCGCTTTCGGCCACGAAAATATCGCCGTTCGGCGCCGCGCGCAGCAGCCGCGGGCGCTCCAGGTTGCTCGCAAACAGCTTGATCTCGAAACCCGCGGGCACCAGCGCCGCCTGGCCGCGCCAATTGCTATCGACGCTCGGCGGATTGCGCGCCGACGTCGTCGCATAAGGCGGCGGCAGATCGTTGAGCGTCACGCGGCGGCGCAGGCCCGGCTTGTCGTCGCGCCAGTCGCCGAGCGCGGCTTTTCCCGTGAGCACTGCCGCGCGTTCTTGCGAAGTCGCGTGCCAGGCGAGGCCGGACACGGCGAATAAGGTTACGAGGCCAATTGCAACGACGCGGCGCGCGGACGGCATCGGCCTTCTCCTCGCCTACGGAAACAGCGCGAGCTGGGTCAGCCCTTCGGTCTCGGGATAGCCGAGCATGAGGTTCATGTTCTGGATCGCCTGGCCCGAGGCGCCCTTGACCAGATTGTCGGTGGTGGAGAGCACGATCACCTTGCCCGGCACGCGGTCGGCGACCACGCCGATCTGCAAATTATTCGAGCCGCGCACGTGGCGCGATTGCGGCACCTCGCCGAGCGGCAGCACCTGCACGAACGGCTCGCTCCGGTAGAAATCGGCAAGCACGCGATGCAGTTCCGCCGCCCCTGCCCCGCCCATGGTGCGCAGATAGTGCGTCGCATAGATGCCGCGGTTCATCGGCGCCAGATGAGCGGTGAAGGTCGCGACCACCGGCCGCTTGGCCGCCAGCGAAAATTCCTGGTCGAACTCGCTCATGTGGCGGTGATGGCCAACGCCGTAGGCGTGCATCCCCTCGGAGACTTCGCTGAACAGCATGGTCTCTTTCGGGTGCCGTCCCGCTCCGGTCATGCCGCTCTTGGAGTCGATCACGATCTGGTCCGGGTCGATGGCGCCGGCTTCGATCAGCGGCACGATCGCCAAGATGGAAGTCGTCGTGAAGCAGCCGGGGCTGGCGACGAGGCGCGCCTTCTTTATCTTGTCCCGATAAATTTCGCACAGGCCATAGGCCGCCTCTTTCTGCAGCTCGATCGCCTGGTGTGCGTGGCCGTACCAATTCTCGTAAGCCACCGGATCGGCGATGCGGAAATCGGCCGAGAGATCGACGATCTTGAGCTTCTCGGCTTTCTCGGTGAGACCCTTGATCACGACCTGGGTGGTGCCGTGCGGCAGCGCGCAAAACACGAGGTCGAGCGCGCCGGCATCGACCGCGTCGATCTTTACGAGCTCAGGCAAGGCTATCCCAGCGAAGCTCGGAAACACTTTGGCCATGGCTTGGCCGGCGTGGCGATCGGCTGTGAGCGCCTTGATCTCGACACGCGGGTGCCGGAGCAGCAGGCGCACGAGTTCGCCGCCGGTGTAACCGGACGCGCCGAAAATCCCGATTTTCGCCTTGGCCTCGCTCATGGCCGACTCCTTCAAGGGGGCGGAGGGATAGCCTAATCGGACGGTGTAAGAAAGGCGTCCCGATTGCCCGATTTTGTTACGCGTCGAGCTCCGGATAATGCCGGAATAAGCCTAGCTGATTGGGCGCGAGGCGGCGGGGCGACGCCAGATACGCGGCGATGCGTGGGCGCGCGGCGACACTGTCATGCACAGAAACGATGTGCAGATGATTTTGTTCCAGCCGGGCCATCGCTTTCGGGAAGGCGTAACGCAGGCCGGCCACTACCTGAAACAACGAGAGATCGGCATAGGTCAGCAAATTGCCGGCGAGATGTTTGCCGCCGTTCATCGCCAGCACGCGTTCGAAATAGCCGAGATATTTCGGCGCGCGCACTTTAAGGAATTCCGCCGTGTAGCGTTTGGCCTCTTCCTTTTGCTCCTCGTAGTAGAGCGCGCTTGCGATCGGATGGTGGGTGTCGTGAATTTCCTTCAGAAAATCGGTGAAGGTGAGCTGCAATTGGTTAGTCCATAGCCGCCCGGCTTCGTCGGCAGGCGCGAGACCGTGGCGCGAACCGAGGAACTGCAGGATGTTGGCGGTCTGGCCGATCAGCAGGTCGCCGGCTTTCAGGAACGGCGGCGCGAAGGAAGGGGTCTTGACGCTCTCGCCGTTGAGCAACCGCATCATGGCGGGCACGCCGCCGCCCTCGCTTTCGGGCAGGCGCGCGACATCGATATAGTCCGCCCCACCCTCTTCCAATGCCAGCCGCACGAATTCCCCGCGGCCGGGGCTCATGGGCCAGTAATAAAATTCATAGCGCATGCTTGATCTCCCTCCCCGGTAATGACGTACAAGGCATCAATGGCCGCTCCCCCGCAACCCATCCTGCGACCGGTCGGCGCCTTCGGGCGTGCGCGGCGGCGGCTGCGCGCCAGCCTGATGCGCTTGCTCGGACGCCGCGAGTTCACGGTCGAAGCGCAGGGGCTGAAATTCGCCGTCGGCCACGACGACCTGATCGAGCAGCGCATCGCGCGCGAGGGCGCCTGGGAGGCCGAGCAGTTCGAGTTCATTGCCGTCAAGCTCAAGGGGCAAACCTTCGACGTCTTCCTCGACATCGGCGCCAACTGCGGCTTCTACAGCCTGATCGCAGCACACAAGAAGCTCGCGAGCGAAACCATCGCGTTCGAGCCCGACCCCGGCAACCGGGCGCGGCTGGTGCAAAACATCGAAGCCAACGGGCTCGGTGAAGACATCTTGGTGCTCGATTACGCGCTCGGCGACAAGCCGGGCCAAGCGACGCTCACCGAAGGCAGCCGGCACAATCGCGGGGAGTCGTATCTGGCGCAGGACGCCATGCCCGCGGGCGAGAAGACCCACCGCGTGCGCGTCGTGCGCTTCGACGACGAATTCAAGATCAAGGGCAAGCGCGTGTTCGTGAAGATGGATGTCGAGGGCTACGAGTTTCTCGTCATCGACGGCATGGAGCGGACGCTGAAAGAGAATTTCGGCTTCCTGCAGATCGAGATTTTCGCCAGCGACCCGGCGGGGCTGCGGCGGCGCGTCAACGAGATCGGTTATCGCTATCTCGGCACGGTGGAGTTCGACCACTTTTTCACCAATATTCCGGGGATCGAGTGAAGGTTCGCGTCATCCTGAGGTGCGAGCCCACCGATGTCGGGTTTACCCGACATCGGAATCTCTTGATGGTGAGGTGCCAGCCGTCGCCCTTCGAGGCTCGCTACGCTCGCACCTCAGGGTGACGGCTAGCCTCGAACTACGCGCGGGCACCTCAGGATGACGTGAACATGGCATTATCCCTGCGATTGATTCGGAACCCCTGATGGCCCGCCGCTACGCGCTGAAGAAGAAGTCCTCGCCCAAGAAGACCAAGGCCCCTGCCCGCGCCGAAAAGAAAAAGGCGAGCGGCAAGCAGCCCGATCTTCTGGGAGCGCGCGCGCCGCGCGGCGGCAAGGCGCGCGAGACGCAGTCGTCGAAGGAATACGGCGCGCAGCACATCGAGGTGCTGGAGGGCCTGGAGCCGGTGCGCCGCCGGCCGGGCATGTATATCGGCGGCACCGACGAGAAGGCGATGCATCACCTGTTCGCCGAGGTGATCGACAACGCCATGGACGAAGCGGTGGCCGGCCACGCGACCTTCATCGAAGTCGAGATGGAGGCCAACGGCTTCGTCACCGTGACCGACAACGGCCGCGGCATTCCGGTCGAGGCGCATCCAAAATTCAAGAAGAAGTCCGCGCTCGAAGTGATCATGACCACGCTGCACGCGGGCGGCAAATTCAACCACGAGGTCTACGAGACCTCGGGCGGCCTGCACGGCGTCGGCGTGTCGGTCGCCAACGCGCTCTCCGAGACGCTCGAAGTGGAAGTCGCGCGCAACAGCGAGCTGTGGCGCCAAGTCTATAAGCGCGGCGCGCCCACGGGCCCGGTGAAGCTGGTGCAGAAGAACGTGAAGCGGCGCGGCACGCGCATACGCTTCAAGCCCGATCCGGAAATCTTCGGCAAGGAAGCGGCGTTCCAGCCGGGGCGCGTCTTCCGCATGGCGCGCGCCAAGGCGTATCTGTTCGGCGGCGTGGAAATCCGCTGGTCGTGCGACAAGGCATTGCTCAAGGGCGTCGAGGGCGTTCCCGAAAAGGATACGTTCCATTTCGAGAACGGCTTGCGTGATTATCTAGCTTCCGAGATCGAGGGCAAGACGCTGGTGCACGGCGATTACTTCGCCGGCAGTAGCGCGAAGAAAGGCGGCCACGGCAAGGTCGAGTGGGCCATCGCCTGGATCGCCGACGACGACGGCTTCCTCAACTCCTATTGCAATACAATTCCGACCGGCGACGGCGGCACGCACGAGACCGGCCTGCGCTCGGCACTGGTGCGCGGCCTGAAGGATCACGCCGAGCGCACCGGCAACAAGCGCGCTTCGGTCATCACCGCCGAGGACGCCATGAACGGCGCCGCGGCGATGCTTTCCATTTTCATCCGCGATCCGGAATTCCAGGGCCAAACGAAAGACCGCCTCGCCAATGCCGAGGCGCAGCGGCTGGTCGAGGGCGCGGTGCGCGACGCCTTCGACCATTGGCTCGCGGGTAATCAGCTGCAGGCCACCAAGCTGCTCGATTGGGTGGTGGACCGCGCCGAGGAGCGGCTGCGGCGGAAGCAGGAGAAGGAAACTTTCCGCAAGACCGCCACGCGCAAGCTGCGCCTGCCCGGCAAGCTCGCCGACTGCTCCAGCGCCGACACCGCGAGCTCCGAAATCTTCATCGTCGAGGGCGACAGCGCCGGCGGCTCCGCCAAGCAGGCGCGCGACCGTGCTACGCAAGCGGTGCTGCCGCTGCGCGGGAAAATCCTGAACGTCGCTTCCGCCGGCCGCGACAAGGTGATGCAGAACCAGCAGCTCGCCGACCTGATGCAGGCGCTCGGCTGCGGCACCGGC
>JAYUHJ010000209.1:0-11049 GCA_043767065.1 Hyphomicrobiales bacterium
ACGGCGGCGAGCGCTTCGGCGTCCCCCGGCGGGACCAGTACGCCGGCGTCCGATGGAACGGTCGTGGGAGCCGCCCCGGCATCGCCGGCCACCACCGGCAATCCGCGCGCCATGGCTTCGGTGAAGGCCATGCCGAAGCCCTCGAAATGCGACGGCAGCACGAACAGCGTGGCTTGATCGTATTCGGCATTGAGTGCCGCGTCGTCGAGCGTGCCGAGGAGCTTGATCCGGGAATCCAGTCCGCTCGCCTTGATAGCGGCCTTCACGATCGCAGCCGCCGGCAGATCGCGATCCAGCGTTCCAACGATCCGGCTTTCCCATTGAAGATCGGCGATTTTGGCAAGCGCTGCCACCAGCGTGTCGTATCCCTTACGTGCATTGACCGCTCCGACGCTAAGCAGGCGTGGCGTGCCGCCGCTGCTCTTTGCGCGTAGCGCGGTTTCCGTACCGGGCTCGGCCACAATGATCCTCTCCTTCGCCACCCCGAAGTCGCGGAACAGTAAAGCCGCGGTCGGCTTGCTGGTCACGATCACGCGCAATGCGCGCGCCAGCGCCGCGCGTTCGTTGGCGAGCAAGAACTCCGCCCGCTCGCGCGTGATCCCGGTCTCGAGCCCGAGCGGATGATGCACCAACGCAACGTATTTGCGGGGAACACGGTCAAGCAGCGAAGCAGGCAGGGCGCCGAATGCAAGGCCATCGACCATAAGAAGCGTATCCGCCGGCACGGCCGCAAATAGGCGCTCGGTTTCCTCGAGGCTCGCCTCGCTTGGAGAAGGAAAATCGCCTGGCAGCCGCAGCGGCCTCACGTCCCAGCGCAACGCGCGCAGCTCGTCGATCGCGCGTCGGTCGTAGCGGTAGCCGCCGGTCGGCGTGTCGACGTCGCCCGGAATGGCGAAGACGACCTCAGCCACCAACCGCGCCCTCGTAGGACGCCCGCGCCACGTGCGACTCCAGGAGCGTCACCTTGATGCGCGTCACCATCTTGGCGTCGGCGCCGAGCGCGCTCTTCTTCAGCGCCTCGAGCATGCGGTCGAAAATGTATCGCGCCAGCGCCTCGGTCGTCGTGCGCTTACCCTTGAACTGCGGCAGCTCGTCGAGATTGCGGTAGCCGAGCGGTGCGAGCGTCGCCTTCAGCGCGTCGATCGCGGCGCCGATATCGACCACCACGTCGTTCGGCCCGAGTTTCTCGGCCATGAACGCGACGTCCACGACATAGGTCGCGCCGTGCAGGCGCTGCGCCGGCCCGAACATCTCGCCGGGGATGGAGTGGGCGATCATCATGTGGTCGCGGACTTCGACGGCGTACATCGGCTTCCTCTTGCTGAAATCTCAGTAGCGTACGTAGGCGCCGACGCCCGGCGCCTTGGCTGCGAGCACCCGCGGCAGCGCGCGCGGCAGATCAGCGAACGGAATTTCCTCACCGAGCAGTGCGTCGAAGCGCGCGTCGGCCAAGAGCTTCAGCGCTGCTTCCAGCCGCCGACGGTTGTTCCAGCGCGGGCGGCGGAAGGTCGGCGGTGTGCCGACCTGGCTCGAAACGATTTTCAGCCGGCGCGAATGGAACGCACCGCCGAGCGGGATCGCGGCTTTGGCGTCGCCGTACCAGCTCGCTTCCACGATCGTGGCCTCGCGGGCGGCAAGCTCGATCGCAAGCGCGAGGCCGTCGGCGTTCGCGCTGGTATGGATCACGACATCGGCCTCGCGCGGTGCGGCCTCCGGCGCGGCGAAGGCGGCGCCCATCTTCGCGACGAGCGTGGCGCGCGACGGATCGACGTCCACCGCCGTCACTTCGGTGCCCGGGATACGCGCCGCGAGTGCGGCGCAAAGCAGGCCTACGAGTCCGGCGCCGATCACCACGATGCGGTCGCAGGCCGAGGTCTGACTGTCCCAGATCACGTTGAGCGCGGTTTCCATGTTGGCGCCGAGTACCGCGCGCTTCACCGGCACGTTGTCAGGCACCGGCACCAGCTCGGCTACCGGCAGCACGTAGCGCTCCTGGTGCGGATAGAGCGAGAACACGGTCCGCCCTACGAGATCGGCCGGGCCGATCTCGACCTCGCCGACCGCCGCGTAGCCGTATTTGACCGGGAAGGGGAAGTCGCCCTCTTGGGCCGGCAGCCGCATGCGCGGCCACTCGCTCTCCGGCAGTCGCCCCTCGAAGACGAGCCGCTCGGTGCCGCGGCTGATCCCCGAATAGAGCGCCCGCACCAGCGCCTCGCCCGGCTTAGGAGCGGCGGTTTTGGCTTCGCGCAGCTCCGCCACGCCCGCTGAGACGTACCAGAGCGCGCGCGCCGGCCCGGAAGCCGGCCGGCCTGTGGATTGCTGGATAGGTTGATCTCGGCGCATGGCGGATTTTGCAGTGGGGACGCGCCCCTAGGCCAAGGTTTGGCCGTTTTGATGGTTGTAGCGTTTTCCGGGCGGAAAGCGAGTATCAAGGGCTCGGGAGACTTAACGCATGGCAGCCGATCCGGCTTCGGGCGAGATGGCGCAAGCGGTCAGCGCCGCCGACGAAACTACGCCTACCGGCACCCAGCGCCTGTCGGTACTGGCCCGCCGCCGGCTGACCTTCGCCATCCTGGTAATAGTCACCATCGCCATGATGGCGGCCTGGCTCACCGAAATCCTGTCCGCCGACGGGCTTTCGGTTCTCGACGCGCTTCTCCTCGTGATGTTCCTCGCCAACGCGCCCTGGATCGCGATCGGATTCTGGAACGCGGTGATCGGCTTCGCGGTGCTCCATTTCACCCGCGATCCGCTGAACACGGTGATCCCGCTGGCCAATCGGGCGCGCGACGACGACCCGATTTTCGAGCGCACCGCGATTTTCATGACCGTGCGGAATGAAGACACGACGCGCGCTTTCACGCGCATGATCGCGGTCAAGGCGAGCCTGGATGCCACGAGTTTTGGCGACTGGTTCGACTATTTCATTCTGAGCGACAGCTCGCGCGCCAAGGTGATCGCTGCCGAGGAGAAGGCGATCGCGATCTGGAAGAAGGAAGCCAAGAATCCCGATCGGCTTTTCTATCGCCACCGCAAGGAGAACTCAGGCTTCAAGGCCGGCAACGTGCGCGACTTCTGCGAGCGCTGGGGCAAGAATTACGAATTCATGATCCCGCTCGACGCCGACAGCCTGCTCACCGGCAAGGCGGTTCTGCGGCTGGTGCGCATCATGCAAGCCAATCTGCGGCTCGGAATCTTGCAAAGCCTCGTCGTCGGCATGCCGAGCCCGAGCTTCTTCGCCCGCACGTTCCAGTTCGGCATGCGCCACTCCATGCGCTCCTACACCGCTGGAAGCTCCTGGTGGCACGCCGAGTGCGGTCCGTTCTGGGGCCACAACGCGATCGTGCGCATCAAGCCCTTCACCGATCATTGCAAGCTACCGGATCTCCCGGGCAAACCGCCGCTCGGCGGGCAAATTCTTTCGCACGATCAGGTCGAGGCCGTCCTCATGCGCCGCGCCGGCTACGAGGTGCGCGTACTGCCGGAGGAGGGCGGCAGCTACGAGGAGAACCCGCCGGCGCTACCCGATTTCATCCAGCGTGACGTGCGCTGGTGCCAAGGCAATCTGCAATATCTGAAGCTACTCGATTTGCCCGGTCTGTTCCCCACCAGCTGGGCGCAGCTCGCGCTCGCGATCCAGATGTTCATCGGCTCGGCCGGGCTCGTGCTGTTCGTGGCGCTCGCCGCGCTCGCGGCCGCAATGTGGACGCCGACGGTGCCGTTTCCGGCGCGCTCCGCGCTTGGTCTCTACGTGCTGTGGGTCGTCATGTTCTTCACGCCCAAGCTCAGCGGCGTCGCCGACGCCATGTTCCATTCCGGCGCGCGCTATGGCGGGGTGTGGAACCTGATCAAGGGCAGCGTGGTCGAGACCCTGTTCATGGTCGTGCTCGCGCCGATCCAATGGTTCAACCACGCGCTCTGCATGGCCGCGCTGCTCTCGGGCCGCAACATCACCTGGGACGCGCCGCAGCGCGACGGCTATCGCGTTTCCTGGCAGGCCGCGCGCGAAGGCCTGTGGCCGCACACGCTGTTCGGCTTGCTGGTGCTCCTCTTTCTCGCGCTCGCCAAACCCGCCGCGATCGTCTGGTTTCTGCCGTTCCTGACCGGACTGGTGTTGTCGATTCCCTTCGCGGTGATCACCTCCTCGCCGGAAGTCGGCCGCCGCGCCATGGCCGCGAAGCTCTGCGCGATCCCCGAGGAGTTCGATCTGTTGCCGGAGCTCGAAGCGGTCGCCGCGCCCATGAAACGCCGCCGCTGATCGTCCATGCGTGACGCTCTCGTTTCCGCCTATGGCGTCGTTCGGTCGCTCCGCATCTATTACGGCGACCGCGCGCGGCGCGCCGGCATGGACGCGCTCTATCGGCGCTTCTTGAAGCCCGGCGACCTCGCCTTCGATATCGGCGCCCACGTCGGCGACCGGGTCGCTTCGTTTCGCCGCCTCGGCGCGCGCGTAGTCGCCATCGAACCACAGCCGCCGCTCGCAAGGCTCTTGCGCGTGCTCTACGTGTTCGACCGCAAGGTCATGATCGAACCGGTCGCCGTCGGGCGCTCTGCGGGCACGATCGAGCTCAAGCTCAACCTGCCGAACCCAACCGTGGCGACGGCTTCCGACACCTTCATCGATGCGGCCAAGGGCGCCGAGGGATGGGAGAGCCAGCGCTGGACCCGCACCCGCACCGTGCCCATGACGACGCTCGACGCGCTGATTGCCAAACACGGCATCCCGCAATTCACCAAGATCGATGTCGAGGGCTTCGAGGACGAGGTGCTCGCGGGCCTGTCGCAACCGCTGCCGGCGCTTTCGCTGGAGTTCACCACCATCCAGCGCGACGTGGCGCTCGGCGCCATCGAGCGCCTCGCCAAGGGCGCCGCCTATGCTTTCAATGCCGCAGTCGGCGAGAGCCAGCGCCTGGAACACAGCGAGCCGCTCGATGCCGCGGGGATCGCCCGCTGGCTCAAGAATCTTCCGCTCAAGGCCAATTCGGGCGACATTTATGCCAGCCTCGATCCGACAAAGCTGAGCAAGAAGTGAAGGGAACCCCTCCGTGGCAATGAGCGTCGGCTACATCCCGTTTCATCCGAACCCGTCGAAACCGAAATTTCGACCGCCGGCGGGCGCCGTCGATGCCCATTGCCACGTGTTCGGCCCGGAAAACAAATTCCCCTTTGCGCTTGAGCGTAAATACACGCCCTGCGACGCTCCGAAGGAAAAGCTCTTCGCACTTCGCGACTTTCTCGGCTTCGACAAGAACGTGATCGTCCAGGCCAGCTGCCACAGCAAGGACAATCGCGCGATGGTCGATGCGATCGAAAGCTCGAACGGCAGGGCCAAGGGCGTCGCATTCGTCGGCGAAGAAGTCGGCGACGACGAACTGAAATGGATGGACCGCGCCGGCGTGAAGGGCGTGCGCTTCAACTTCATCAAGCGGCTGGTGGATTTCACTCCGCGCGATGTCCTGGAGCGCATCGCCGCCCGCGTCGCGCCGCTCGGCTGGCACGTGGTGGTCTATTTCGAGATGGCCGATCTCGCCGAGCTTGAGCCATTTTTCACCTCGCTGCCGGCCGACGTCGTGGTGGACCACATGGGCCGCCCCGAGGTGAAGAAGGGCCTCGACCACCCCGACTTCCAGCGCTTCCTGCGCATGATGGATAAGCACAAGAATTTCTGGAGCAAGGTGAGCTGCCCAGAGCGGCTCACAGTCGCGGGCCCGCCCTACGACGATGTGGTTCCCTTTGCGCGCAAGATTGTGGAGAACTTTCCCGACCGGGTGCTCTGGGGCACCGACTGGCCGCATCCGAACATGATCAAGGAAGCGCCCGATGACGGCGTGCTTGTGGACGTAATCCCGAAGATCGCAACGACCGCGGCGCTACAAAAGAAGCTGCTCGTGGACAACCCCATGCGGCTTTATTGGACGCGATGAAATCACTCCGCCGTCACCCTGAGGTGCGAGGCGCAAAGCGCCGAGCCTCGAAGGGTGGCGGCGCCAACATCCTTCGAGGCCCGGCTTCGCCGGGCACCTCAGGATGACGGCGCGATGAAAAGGAACACTCCGATGCAGTTCACTATGAGCCCTATCGGCTACGTCCGCGGCGGCCGCAGCGAGGCCACCAAGGATCATTGGGGCAGCAACCGGTCGCGCATCGAGCTGAACGCCGATGAGTTCGGCCCCGAGGCGCTCGCCGGCCTCGACCAATTGTCGCACATCGAGGTGTTCTTCGTATTCCACCTGCACGCCGACGAGCCGACGGAGCGGGGCGCCCGCCACCCTCGCGATCGGGCCGATTGGCCGAAAGTGGGCATCTTCGCGCAGCGTGGCCGCATGCGCCCGAACCGGATCGGATTCACCACCTGCCGCGTCTTGGCGGTGAAGGGTACAATTATCGAGGTCGAGGGGCTCGACGCCGTCGATGGTACGCCGGTGCTCGATATCAAGCCGGTCTGGTCCGGCAATGCGTTGCGCGGCGCCTTTCATGAGCCGCAATGGGCAAAGGAACTCATGGCGAATTATTGGTAGGGGCGATCTCGCGTCGCGGCGCCAGCTTTGACCGAAGCCATGCCTTCGATGCAGACTAAAGTTCGTTCTTTGAAGAACCGGCGCGGCGGGAGGGAACATGACCATCGGTTGGGCTGGGGTCGGTTTTCACGGCGAGGCAGCGCCGACGCGCGCGGAGCGTGCCCGACTGCCGCCGGAGTCGATGGCGGCTGACGATTCGGCGCGGCAACTCCTGGAGCCGACGCCGTCTCCGGAGGATCTGACGCCGACATCTGTAGAACCGAAGACCTTTGTACTGGTTCACGGCGCTTGGCACGGCGCCTGGTGCTGGCGCCGCGTCGCCGGCTTGCTGACCGCCAAGGGGCATCGGGTGTTCACGCCGACGCTGACGGGTGTCGGCGAGCGCTCGCACTTGCTCGGGCCCACTATCGATCTCGATACCCAGATCCTCGACGTGGTGAACGAAATGAAGTGGCACGATCTGAAGAATGTCGTGCTGGTCGGTCACTCGTACGGCGGAATGGTGGTGTCTGGCGTTGCCGAGAAGCTAGAAAGTTCGATCTCTTCGTTCGTGATGCTCGACGCTTTCTTTCCCGAGGATGGGCAGGCTCTGATCGATCTGCAGCCGGCCCAGATCCGTGAAGCTCACCGGGACGCGGAGCGCAAGGGCGCGCTCGCGTTACCGCCGCTGTCTGCGGCCATGTTCAATGTCAACGAGGATGATCGCGCCTGGGTCGATGCGCAATGCACGCCGCATCCGCTCAGATGTTTCACGCAGAAGCTCGCCCTGACGGGCGCACGCGACCGTATCGCGAGGAGGACTTACATTCGGGCCACGGGCTTTCCGTTTCTGCCGTTCGATCAAGGCTTGGACGCGGCATTTGCCAAAGGATGGGATCTCTATGAAGTCCCGTGCGGCCACGACGTGATGCTCGACATGCCGGAGAGGCTGGCCGACATCCTTGAATCCGCCTGAGCAGGCGTACGAACCCTCGAAGACCAGTGCGAGCTTCCTGGGCAGCGATCTCGGCATGTCTCGGCGGCGGCTGTGCGTAGCGGCCACTATCGGCCCACGGCAGGCAACGTTTGGCCGAGGGATGGATGGCAAACCATTGATGAGCTCAGAAGAATTCAAAACATTCCCGGGCGCATCCGATTGCGTTGCAATGCCCGCCCGTGCTCGTTATATGCTGGCTTGACGCACTTCAGTCCATCGCCGCTTGGGCATCGGCCGGCGTGAAACAACCAGGCCGCCCACGCAACGGAGCCATGCCGATGTCACGCACCGACCAGGATTACGACGACATTCCCGGCAGCTTTGTGTTCGACCAGGAGCGGTCGCGCCGGGGTTACGGCATCAACATGTTCTGCATGTCGTTGATGAAGGACGAGAACCGCAAGGCCTTCAAGGCGCACGAGGCGGAATATCTGAAGAAGTTCCCGCTTACGCCCGAGCAGACCCAAGCCATCTTGAAGCGCGATTACAACCGCATGCTCGAGCTTGGCGGCAATATCTATTTCACCGCCAAGCTGGGCGCCACCGACGGCCATTCCTTCCAGCATCTGGCCGCGGTCATGACCGGATCGACCCAGGAAGACTACGCCAAGATGATGCTCGGCGGCGGCCGCTCGGTCGAAGGCAACCGCAGCAAGTCCGGCAAGCACAACCCGAAGTCCAAGGCGAAAGCCCGCAAGAGATAGGATCGAAACGTGGCTAGGATCATCGCAGGAGCGACCTCGTCGCACGTGCCGGCCATCGGCGCGGCGATCGACAACAACAGGACCGAAGAGCCCTATTGGAAGCGGGTGTTCTCCGGCTTCGACAAATCCAAGGAATGGTTCGCCAAGACCAAGCCCGACGTCGTCATCGGCGTCTACAACGATCACGCCTCGGCCTTCTCGGTCGAGATCGTGCCGACCTTCGCGCTCGGCTGCGCGTCCGAGTTTCCGCCGGCCGACGAGGGCTGGGGGCCGCGCAAGGTGCCGGTGGTGCAGGGGCACCCCGAGCTCGCCTCGCACATCGCCCAGTCGGTCATTCTCGACGAGTTCGATCTCACCATCTGCAACAAGATGGAGGTCGACCACGGCCTCACTGTGCCGATGAACCTGATGATGGGCACTAAGAACGGCGGGTGGCCGTGCCCGGTCATCCCGCTCGCGGTCAATGTCGTGCTTTATCCGCCGCCCACCGCGCATCGCTGCTTCATGCTCGGCAAAGCGATCCGCAGGGCGGTGGATTCCTATCCTGAGGACCTGCGCGTCGTGATCTTCGGCACCGGCGGCATGTCGCATCAGATTTCCGGCCCGCGCGCCGGCCTGATCAACTCCAAGTTCGACAAATCCTTCCTCGACAACCTCGCGCGCGACCCGAAGCAGCTCACCAAGATCAAGCATGTCGATCTGATGCGCGAGGCCGGCCTCGAAGGCATCGAGCTCGTGATGTGGCTCGTCATGCGCGGCGCGCTCGACGACAAGGTCAACGAGGTCTACCGCTTCTACACCGTGCCCGCGTCCAACACGGCGGTCGGCCACATCATCCTCGAGAACAAGCCGAAAGCGTCGAAGAAAAAGGCCAAAGGGAAGAAGAAATGAAGATCTGCGTCGCCGGCCAGGGGGCCTTCGGTCAGAAGCATCTCGACGCGTTGAAACGAATTCCCGGTGTGGAAGTCACCTCGCTGGTCGGCGGCAACCAAGACTCGACTGCGGAAATCGCGAAGAAGTACGGCATTCCGCATTTCACCGGCGATCTCGGCGAGGGCATCAAGCGCGCCGACGCGGTGATCCTCACCACGCCCACCAAGATGCACTTCCGTCAGGGCGAGCAGGTGATGCGCG
Organism: Hyphomicrobiales bacterium; assembly: GCA_043767065.1. Classification (GTDB taxonomy): domain Bacteria; phylum Pseudomonadota; class Alphaproteobacteria; order Rhizobiales; family Xanthobacteraceae; genus JAHFPN01. Next base: position 9,333 of record JAYUHJ010000209.1, read on the forward strand.
CCGGCAAGCACGTGTTGGTCGAAATCCCGGTGACCGACAGCGTCGTGGACGCCGAGAACCTGGTGAAGATCGCAAAGGAAACCGGCGTCGTCGCCATGGGCGGCCATGTCCGCCGCTTCAATCCCAGCCACCAGTGGATCCACAAGCGGATCGTGAAGGGCGAGCTCAAGATCCAGCAGATGGACGTGCAGACCTATTTCTTCCGTCGCAAGAATATCAACGCCGCCGGCAATGCGCGGAGTTGGACCGACCATCTGCTGTGGCATCACGCCGCCCACACCATCGATCTCTTTCAGTATCAGGCCGGCGAGACGATTTCCGATTGCTACGCAGTGCAGGGCCCGATCCACCCGCAACTCGGAATCGCCTTGGATATGGGTATCGTCGCCAAGGTGCCGTCGGGCGCGATCCTTACGCTGTCGCTCTCGTTCAACAACGACGGACCGCTCGGCTCGTTCTTCCGCTACATCTGCGACAACGGCACCTACAAGGCGTTCTACGACGATCTCACCGACGGCAAGGACAACAAGATCGACGTCTCGAAGGTCGACCTGTCAATGGACGGCATCGAGCTCGAGGATCGCGAGTTCATCGCCGCCATCAAGGAAAAGCGCGAGCCGAACGGCAGTCTTGCCCAGTTGCTTCCTTGCATGCGCGTGCTCGGCAAGCTCGAGCAGATCGTCGATCCGCAGCGCAAGGCGCACGCCTGACCGTTTGAACGAACCCAGCCCGTGAACGCATCCGGCGGGCCCGACCCGACCCGCACCATCATCTTTCTCGCGGTCGCATGTTTTGCGAGCGCCGCGTCGCTGCGTGCGGCCGATCCGATCCTGCCCGAAATCGCGCGCAGCTTCGGCACCACGCCGGGCGCGGCCGCTTACATCGTCAGCTTCTTCGGCATCGCCTATGGCTTCGCGCAGTTCGGCTACGGCTTCGCCGGCGATCGCTTTGGGAAGCTGAGGGTCGTCATCACGGCGACCTTCCTGTCGGCCGTCACGGCCGCAATCTGTGCGCTCGCGAATTCTTTGAGCTTCCTGATTATTGCGCGGGCCGGCGCCGGCATCACGGCCGCCGCGATCATCCCGCTCGCCATGGCCTGGATCGGCGACGCGGTGCCGTACGACCGCCGCCAGACGGTGCTCGCGCGCTTTCTGTTCGGCGCGATTCTCGGCATCACGTTGGGACAATTCTTCGGCGGCGTGATCGCCCAATATTTTGGATGGCGCTGGGTGTTCGTGATGCTGGCGGCAATTTTTTTCGTAGCCGGCGGCGCGCTCGCTTACGAGAGCGTAACCGCGGGCAATCGCGGCGAGGCCGACAAGCCGCCTTCCGAGTCCGGATCGCGCGCGATGGCCTCGATGTTGCGCCGGCCCTGGGTCGTGACGGTGCTGGTGACCGTGTTCCTCGAAGGCGCCGTATTCCTTGCGGCGATCACCTTCGTCGGCTCGGACCTGTGGGCCCGTTTCGGCCTTGGCTTCGATGCCATCGGCTTGATCGTCGCCGGCTATGGTGTCGGCGGCCTGCTCTATGTCGCAGCGGCGTCCGCGCTGGTGCGCCGGCTCGGCGAGGGCGGTTTGGTGATCGGCGGGGGCGTGGTGATGGCGCTTGCCATGGTTACAATCGCAATCGCGCCCACGGCGCTGATTGTCGCACCTGCCATGGTGGCGACCGGCTTCGGCTACTACATGTTTCACAACACCTTGCAGGTGAACGCGAC